>REDV01000075.1 GCA_007695365.1 Cryomorphaceae bacterium
GATAGGTTGCAGGTGTAAAGGCAGTAATGTCAAAGCCGAGCAATACTAATTACCCGTAGGCTTTGAGAAACGTTGGAATTTCAATTTATCGAGGTTTAGCTTAAACAATTTGTCAATCTTATTGGCACCCGCATTTTAGGGTCACGATTTTTGGTGACTATTGCGGTGGGGTACACCTCTTCCCATTCCGAACAGAGTAGTTAAGCCCACCAGCGCAGATGGTACTGGAGTTACATCCGGGAGAGTATGTCGTCGCCTCTTTTAAAAAACCCCAGTCGAATTTTCGGCTGGGGTTTTTTTATTTGAGCTGGTTGAGGCCCCGCCATGCGGCGGGATCTCTTCGTGTAGCCGATTGTCAGCGACCTGCGGTCTTGTCAATTCGCGCACTCAGATGATCGGTTTATCCGGCTGGGTTTTTTTATTGAATGAATTTGGATAGTCCCGCAATGCTGCGGGATCCCTCCGCCTCAGTGGATAGACTTCGACTGCGTCTTGTCTATGCACTAGCTCAGAAGACCCCGCAATGCTGCGGCATCTCTTCGTGCAAGTGAATCGCCAGCGACCTTCGGTCTTGTCAATTCTCGCACTCAGACGATTGGACTGGTAAAGCGTGGGGATTGTTCGCAATGCATAATTGGATGCTTGATGAAAAGGATTCAATCACAGCAGTATTTGTGGAAGCAAGCATGGAGGGTTTTCTGGCCGTGTCGATCAAAAGGTTATTCAACAGGAACCTCGAAAAAGAGATGCAAAATTGGTTGATTCTTCCCAAACGGAAATGCGAAAGGCAGCAAGTTAACAGGCGTGCAGAAAGCATAAACAGATGAATATTAAGCTAAAGTCATTCGTAACTCATAGGATGGCGAGATAAAAATGCCTCCGTTTGATAACGTTCATATACAGGCATCTGAGATTTGATGAGCGCTTAGTGGAACAACAGGATTCTCAGCCGAATTGCTTGAAGTCCATCCCACAGGATGAAGAATTTCGCCAACCATTTCACTTATGTCAAAGTTTCCGTTGACTACATTTTGACCGCATATCAGTGGGAGGTGAAAGAAATAATGTAGAGCCAGTAATGCGCTATATTGTAGTGTTGGACGTGTTTTCGTTGTGCAACATAATTGATTCCGAGTTCCACTATGGTAGAACGACTATTTGGCGAAATTGACGGGGTTCGTGCCGAGTGTGCTCAAAATCAGACTCGACAGACTTCCAATCTTCCTACGCCGAAACATTCTGTGTTTTGCCGTGGCACTGCTTGTACTTCTTTCCACTTCCACAAGGACATGGGTCATTCCGCCCAATTTTCTGCTCGGTGCGAACGGGCTGAGGTTTGGGGCGCTCTTGTGGCATGCCTGGAGTTTGCTGTTGATTGCCTGTTGCAGATGAAGCTCCACCGGGCCTACTGGTTTGCAATCCGCTCATATCATCGCGCTTGGGGGCTTGCGTGGTTTGAACAGCCTGGTCGGGCTGACCAGTGGCCAATGTACATTTCGACAAGAACGCAACCACCTCGCGATTCAGCCGCTGAACCATGGTTTTGAATAGCTCAAAAGACTCAAATTTGTAGATAAGCAAGGGGTCTTTTTGCTCGTACACGGCGTTTTGTACCGAAGTGCGCAGTTCGTCCATCGCGCGAAGGTGGTTTTTCCACTCCTCGTCAATGATGCCGAGGGTTACATTTCGCTCTACTGCCCGGATAAGCTCTTCGCCCTCGGTTTGAATGGTTTTCTCAATATTGCTGATCACCTGCAAAGCCTTCACACCATCGGTAAAAGGCACCATGATGTTACTGTATTGCGTTTGTGTTTCATGTACATTTCGGATAATCGGCATAGCCTTTTGCCCGAGCCACTTCGATTTTTCAATGTAATGCTCCCGTACTTTCTTGAAAAGCTCCATGGTGAGTTCCGCAGGTTGACCTGAAAGCAATGTTTCTTCGTCGAATGGCGACTCCATTCCGAACTGGCGCAGCATTTCAAGCTTAAAGCCTTCGAAATCTTTCGCGCTTTGATGGAAGTTAACTACTTCATCCACTACTTCAAAGAACATATTTTCAATATCGTAGCTCAATCGGTCTCCGTGCAATGCGTGTCGGCGACGTTTGTAAATCACCGTACGCTGGGCATTCATCACATCATCGTATTCGAGCAGTCGCTTACGAATACCAAAGTTGTTTTCTTCCACCTTGCGCTGGGCGCGCTCAATAGAGCGGGTAATCATGCGGTGCTGAATCACTTCGCCCTCTTTGAGGCCGAGGCGGTCCATCATTTTGGCAATGCGGTCGGAACCGAAAAGACGCATCAGGTTATCTTCCAGCGAAAGGTAAAACTGCGATGAACCGGGGTCTCCCTGGCGACCTGAACGTCCGCGCAACTGTCGGTCAACCCGACGTGATTCGTGCTTTTCGGTACCCACAATGGCAAGCCCGCCGGCTTCCTTCACACCTTGCCCAAGCTTGATATCCGTACCACGACCCGCCATGTTGGTGGCGATGGTAACCACACCTGCCTGACCTGCACGGGCCACGATATCGGCCTCTTGTTGGTGTTTCTTAGCATTCAGCACCGAATGTTCAATGCCGCGGAGTTTCAACATGCGGCTCAGCAACTCCGATACATCAACCGAGGTGGTACCCACCAGAACCGGTCTTCCGGCTTTGCTCAGAGCAACAATCTCCTCAATAGCAGCATTGTATTTTTCTCGTGCGGTTTTATATACCTTATCTTCCATATCCGCGCGCTGCACGGGTCGGTTGGTAGGGATAATCACCACATCCAGTTTGTAGATGTCCCAGAATTCACCTGCTTCCGTTTCGGCTGTACCGGTCATACCGGCCAGCTTGTGGTACATCCTGAAGTAGTTCTGCAGGGTAATGGTGGCGTAGGTTTGTGTGGCGGCCTCAACCTTCACATTTTCCTTTGATTCAATGGCCTGGTGCAGGCCGTCGGAGTAGCGGCGGCCTTCCATGATACGACCGGTTTGCTCGTCCACAATCATCACCTTGTTGTTCATCACTACGTATTCCACGTCCTTCTCAAAGAGGGTATAGGCCTTGAGAAGCTGGTTGATGGTGTGAATGCGCTCTGATTTTACCGAGAAATCCTGCAGTAGCTTGTCTTTGAGCTTGATGCGCTCATCAGCATCGGTGGTTTCGTTTTCGATGCGGGCAATTTCAGAACCAATATCGGGCATTAAAAAGAAGTCGCTGTCTTCAATATTGGTCGAGATAAGGTCCACCCCTTTTTCTGTGAGATCAATGGTGTTGTTTTTCTCGTCGATGGTGAAATAGAGAATCTCATCGGCCTTGTGCATTTCCTTGCTTTGGTCCTGCATGTAGAAGGCTTCGGTTTTAAGCATGCGCTGCTTGATACCGGGTTCACTGAGAAATTTAATAATTGCCTTGTTTTTGGGCAAACCACGATAACTGCGGAAAAGCGCCAAATCGGCAGCGGTTCTTTCCTCTTTGGTGGCGTTCTCGTTGGTGAGGGTTTTTTTGGCTTCGGTAAGGAGTTGGGTAATGAGTTTTCGTTGCTCCTGAACCAGTTTCTCAACCTTGGGTTTGAGTTGGTCAAACTCGTGAATATCACCACGCGGCGTAGGGCCTGAAATAATAAGCGGCGTACGGGCATCGTCAATCAATACCGAATCCACCTCATCCACAATGGCGTAGTGGTGTTTGCGCTGTACAAGTCCTTCGGTTGTAGATGACATGTTGTCTCTGAGGTAGTCGAAACCAAATTCGTTGTTGGTTCCAAACACGATGTCGCAGCGGTAGGCATTCCGGCGATCATCAGAATTGGGTTGATGCTTATCAATGCAATCTACAGACAATCCGTGAAATTCATAGATGGGCCCCATCCATTCAGAGTCACGACGAGCGAGGTAATCGTTTACGGTAACCAGGTGCACGCCTTTCCCGGCCAAAGCGTTCAGAAACACAGGGAGGGTAGCCACGAGGGTTTTTCCTTCACCGGTTTGCATTTCCGCAATTTTACCCTTGTGAAGCGCCACTCCACCAATCAACTGCACTTCGTAGTGAACCATATCCCAGCGGATGGGTGATCCGGCTGCCATCCAGGTAGATTTCCATGTGGCTTTTTCTCCCTCAATCAGAATATGATCCTTGTGGGCGGCAAGATTGCGGTCAAACTCAGTGGCGCTCACCTCCAAAGCTTCATTCTCTTTGAAACGTCGGGCGGTTTCGCGAACCAACGCAAAGGCCTCTGGCAAAATTTCCAGAAGTACACGCTCTATTTCTTCGTCAATCTTTTTCTCAATGCGATCAATTTCATCGTAAATAGCCTCCTTTTCTTGCGGAATCATTAATGGGTTTTGCTCAATTTTATCTTTGAGCGCTGCTATTTCTGCTTCCTCGTCGGAGATTTCATGCGCAATTTTCTTCTTCATTTCGGCCGAGCGCGCGCGCAATTCGTCGTTGCTCAGACTCTGAAGCTTATCGTACTCAGTCAGCGTGGCGTGAACAAGTGGGGAAATCTCTTTAAGATCGCGGGTTGATTTGTCGCCAAAAACGGCCTTAACTATCTTGGTAATTGAGTCAATCATGTAGAGTTACTTTGGGTTTCCGGGGGTTCGGAAAGGGAGTGCAAAAATAGCCCAAATACTTCATTCGGTTGAAGGCAGGGGGCAGTAACTGTGCCATTGGTTTTGGCCTGACATTATGGCAAAGAAAAAGGCCGGCATAACCGGCCTGTTCATTCACGTAATGAATGTGTTAGTATTCGTCTTCGTTAAAGAAGAAATCTTCTTTGGTGGGGTAGTCGGGCCAAATATCCTCTATGGACTCGTAAATCTCTCCGTCCTCTTCAATGGCTTGAAGGTTCTCTACCACTTCCAGCGGTGCACCCGTTCTCATAGCGTAGTCAATCAACTCATCTTTGGTGGCGGGCCAGGGAGCATCTTCAAGGTAAGAGGCCAATTCTAACGTCCAGTACATATTGCCAGTTTTTAGTGTGGTTTACAAAACGCAAAAATAGATTTTTTAGTACCAATTGCAAGGTTGCTGAAAAAAAGGATTAAAACGCACATATACAGTGTTCTGTGTGGTTATTTTTGCTCGTTACATTTTGGGAACCCATGGCGTTTCTGCCGCGTTTTTCAACTTGGTTGCCCATCTTGACAGCACAAACAAATAATCCGACAATCGGTTCAGATAGGGTATAATCAAAGCGGGAATGGCTTCGGCTTTGGCCAGACTCACCACTCTGCGTTCTGCCCGCCTGCAAATGCAGCGCGCAACATGGCAGTGCGATACTAAAGGGTGGCCTCCCGGAAGAACAAAGCTGCGCATTTCGGGAAGTTCTTCGTTCATGCGGTCAATTTCCTGCTCAAGTGAGGTGATGTCAGAGTCGAAGAGCTCCGGCACCTGCAGATTGGTTTTCGATGGGTCGGATGCCAGATGGGAACCAATGGTAAACAGCCTGTCCTGAATGGTTATAAGCATTTGAATGGAGCGGTCGTCGATGCCGCTGTCGCGCACCAGTCCTATGTAGGAGTTGAGCTCGTCTACTGTTCCGTATGCTTCAATGCGAAGCTCGTCTTTGTGGAGACGTGCGCCTCCAAACAGACCGGTTTCTCCCTGATCACCGGTTTTCGTGTAAATCTTCATGTAGTTGCGGGTTTTTGGGTTTCAACGGAAGCCATTTCGTCCGATTCTACCACACCATCGCGAAGACGAACAATTCGTTTGGCGTGTTGCGCGATATCTTCTTCGTGGGTGACGAGCACAATGGTATTTCCGTTTTGGTGAATTTCGTCAATCAACGCCATAATCTCGTAAGATGTTTTGGTGTCGAGGTTTCCGGTAGGCTCGTCGGCCAGAATAATAGAGGGGCGATTCACCAGTGCACGGGCCACAGCCACGCGTTGCCGCTGTCCGCCCGAGAGTTCATTGGGTTTATGATCCATTCGGTCACCAAGACCAACCTGCTCCAACACCTCTGTAGCACGCAAGGTGCGCTCTTTTTTGCCCATCCCTGCGTAAACCAGGGGTAAAGCCACATTCTCCAGGGCGCTGTAGCGCGGTAGTAGGTTAAAAGTTTGAAAAACAAAACCAATCTCCTTGTTTCTGATCACGGCCAGTTCGTCGTCTTCCATTCTACTTACATCTTTCTGATTGAGAATGTAGCTGCCGCCGGTGGGCGAGTCGAGGCATCCGATGATATTCATCAGGGTTGATTTCCCCGAGCCTGAAGGCCCCATCAGGGCAACAAATTCATTTTTGTGCACATTGAGGTCTACTCCGTTAAGGGCACGCACAATCTGGTTACCTACTTTGTAGAACTTGGTAATCTCGTGCAACTGCATGATTGGGCTGCTCATAGCTTTATTTTGAAGTGTTCAGGAGCCTGATCGGGACGAAGGTAAACCAGGCCAAAGTAAAACAGGTCAATGGTGATTTGATTTTGACGCGACACGATTTCTTTCCACGCTTTTTTCATTCCCTCAGACCAGTATATGTCATCAAAAACCATCAAAGCGTTTGGGGGCATGTGGCTTTTAAGGAGTTCATAGTAGCGAATGGTGGCGTCATAACGGTGATTCCCATCAACAAAAGCGAAGTTGCACCCGGAATGTTCGCGCAAAAAGTCGGGTAGCAGCTCGTCAAAATGTCCGCAGAGCAAGTGGATGTTTTGCGATTCCGTTTCCTTGAGGTTCTGACATGCAAGGCTGTGGATGTTCGGGCAGCCCTCCATGCTGAAAACAGGCCTTTGGGTGGCTGCCAGGTATGCCGTGGTAATTCCAAGTGAGGTTCCCAGTTCCAAAATGCTCCCGGGAGCCTGGTGCATGGCGAGCCGATACAACAGCCTGCATCGCTGCGCAGGTTGAAGGCTGGTTTTCGCAATCTCGCGAATCTGCCTTTCCGGGGTGCTTGTTTTTCTGCTTCCGGCACCAAAATCAGTGATTTGAATGGATTCTGAACGCGAAAGCATATGGGCGCGAATCCCCTCAGCCGTATTGAAAATTTCAGCTTGCTGATCGGGCAATACACGCGTGGCAAGCTTGTACACAAAAGGCGAGTGAATGCCGTGCCCCGCTTTGGACCGCGCCGTAATATGGTGATTCAGATAATGCCGTAGTTGCAGAAAGGACAAGCCAAAAGGTTTTGCCTCAAAGTTACGACAACACGCCGCCACTTACTGCACTTCATACACCTGATTGTCGAAAACAGGGTTGGTTGGCTCTTTGATGATGATGAACGGATACTTCGAAGCCAGGTGACAGCTGTTACAGGCCTGAACAAAGATGTTGTAAGAGGTTTTGAAATCCTCGTTGCTCTCAATGGCTTTTTCAAACACTTCAAGCTGATCGAGTCCGAAGAGCTTGATATTGGTGCTGATATCCACGCCGTCGTGGGTTACCTCACCATCGCGTATCTCCTCCATGATTTCTTCCATTTCATGGATGTAGAAGTCGCGCAGGGGTTCATTGTTGTGTATGCCAGCAAAATACAGCTTGTTCATATACAGCTGCATACGACCCATAAGTACGGCCAATTCTATTTCGGGTGATGGTGCGCTCACTTGCTGCACTCCCGGAGGCGACTGGGGTTGCTCGGTGCATGCGAAGGGGAGCCAAAGCAGGGAAGCCAAAGCCCCTATTACATAAGTTTTCTTCATTTTTCGCTTTTTCGGATGATGCGTGCTATTTGAGCATGGGCATCAGTAGTTTCTCTTCCACAAAGGTGTGAATTTTCAAATCATTGGAGAGATTCTGTAAGCGGAGAACGAGTATGTGGCACGGATCAAATGACTTAGATGTAGTTTGTTCGCTCAGCATTTCAATAATCTGATCGAGCGCAGCTGTTTCATCGTGGTGCGCATGAAAGCAGTCCTGACCCGCTTTTAATCCCTTATTGAAGGCTTGAAAATCATGTTCTTCTTCGCGAATATGTTCAATAAGGGCTCTTTCAAATACCTCGTATAGAGTGTGGCAGAGATGCAGTGAAAAATGCTCAGGACGGTCAGCAAGCACTCGAGAGAACGATAAACTGATTTGCGGCAGAGCGTGATTCAGGTAGTAATTGTGGTTGCGCTGTAGCTCTGCAATTACGGCTTGTTTGGTGAGCACCCGGGTGGCAGGACGGCCTGTATCGTTGTTTCCGAGTTCTACAAGGGTGTGAAGTAGCTCTGTGTCGGGTGTGTGATTTCCGCAATAGTCCATTACACATTGGCTCCAGTTGCTCTCCTGCTGGTTGAGGATGTTGAGAATTTCTTTTCTGCGTGTGCTCATACCGTTGGCGGCTTGAACAGGCTCTGTTTTTCGGTTTGCTTTCTTTCGTTCGTTCATAGCTCAAATTTCTTTGATTCGTTTCGTACTTCCACTACCACATTTATGGTATTCAATTGGTTTTTATTCACATCACTTATACTGTTTGGCTAAACATGGGGGTTTCTGCCCGTTTTTCAGCCAGTAAGGGGTCAAGGGCCATACATACATTGCGCACAAAGGGCTTTCCGGCCTCAGTTATCCACAATTTGTCAGGAGTCAGTACAACCAGTTCATCCTTCAACAGAGAATCCAGGCGCCGTTCCAAATCGTTCCAACCGGCCAGTGAGGCTTCCTTCTCCGTCCAGGTGGTTTCGAAACGTGTCATCAGGCTGAGGATTTGCTTGCGGATGATCATGTCTCTTTCGGACAACAAGTGCCCGGCAGTGATGGACATCTTGCCGGCAAAAGCTGCCTCCATATATACCTCAATGGTTTTTTCATTCTGCACAAAGGCATCCCATGAATCGCTGATAGAGCTTGCTCCAAGTCCGATGAGCAATTGGGTTTGACCAGTGGTATAACCCATAAAGTTCCGGTGAAGTCTGCCTTCATCCGATGCAATGCAAAGCTCATCGTCGGGTAAGGCAAAGTGATCCATTCCAATTTCGCGGTATCCGTTTTCCTCAAACATCTTTTTACCGAGGTCGTACAGGGCGCGTTTCTCTTCGTTATTGGGCAGGTCTGCTTCGGTAAACATTCGCTGCACTTTTGATTTCCACGGCACATGCGCATAACTGTAAAAGGCAATGCGTTCAGGCCGGAGCTTGTTAACCAGCTGAACAGTGTTCTCAACACTGCTCAGCTTTTGAAGCGGAAGCCCGTAAATCAGATCGAAATTGATAGACTCATAGCCGCAATCCCTCGCTTCTTCCACCGCTTTTTGCACTTGCTCAAAGGGTTGTATGCGGTTCACTATCTGTTGCACATTCGGGTCAAAATCCTGAATGCCCAGACTCAAGCGACGGAATCCGTGTTTGTAAAGTACTTCGAGATGTGCGCGTGTAGTATTGTTGGGATGGGCCTCAAAGCTCATAGCGTATTGCGGGTGCAGAGATGCTTCCCTGAGCAAGGCTTTCATCAAAAAGTCGAGGTTTTCCGGCGAAAAGAAGGTAGGAGTGCCGCCCCCGAGATGAATCTCGCGGATAAGGGGTTTTTCGCCCCAGTGGTCGAGATAGATCTGCCACTCAGCCAGCAAGGCATCAATGTAGGGCCGCTCTACAGCGTGGTTGCGCGTTATGCGTTTATTGCAACCGCAGTATGTGCAAAGGCTTTCGCAATAGGGAAGGTGCAGGTACAGACTGATACCCTCGGTTTTGTTAGAGGCATCAAAAGCCAATGCTGCGCAACGCATCCAGGTGTGCTGATCCGGAAGATTACTCCAAAACGGAACGGGTGGATAGCTGGTGTAGCGCGGGCCGGCTACATTGTATTTTCTAAAGAGATCCAAGAGCGCTGTTTTGCGGTGATGTGTACAAAACTACAGCGATTGAGCACTCTGAAAAATGATGCTTGTCAGCTTTGGCTGGCCGGAATCACTTCTGCTACGGTAAAGAAACTTCCTCCTACAAAAATGAGGTCTTCAGTGGGGTGGGCGAGGGCTTTGGCTGCTTGCAATGCGCTCTGAACAGACGGATAAACTTCACCGTGCAGCCCAAAGACAGCCGCCTCCAAGGCCAGTTCTTCGGCTTTTTTGGCCCGTGGAATCTGTGCTGCACAGAAAAAGTACGTGGCCTCCTTGGGGAAGAGGGGAAGCGATTTAGCAAGGTCTTTGTCGTTTACCACGCCCAACACAATCAGAAGCTTGCGATACTTTTCTTTGCTGATTTCTGCGGTTACGAGGCCTAGACCGTCTTCGTTGTGGGCAACGTCGCAAACCACGCGTGGTGTTCGGCTCAGCCATTCCCATCTTCCGCGAATGCCGGTGTTGGTTACTACATGTCCCAAGCCTTTTATCAGGGCATCCTGCGTAATGTTTGTAAATGTTTCTGAAAGCAGAGTGAGTGCTGCGAATGCCGTACGCAGGTTCTCTTGTTGCCAGCCACCTTTCAAATCGGTTTGAATGTTTTCAGGGAGAAACATTGGAGCAAGGGTCAGCGGGCTGTTTTGTTCCTTTGATTTGCTTCGAATGACCTCGAGCGCTACAGGACGCATGTTGCCGGCTACAATGGGCACTTCGGGTTTGATAATTCCGGCTTTCTCAGCGGCAATGCTCTGGATAGTGTTTCCTAGAAACTGACTGTGATCCATACCAATATTGGTAATGACTGAAACCAGTGGCGTAATGACGTTGGTGGAATCCAGCCTGCCGCCCATTCCCGTTTCGAGCACAGCAAAATCAACGCTTTCATCCTTAAACACCTGGAAAGCAAGTGCAGCTGTCATCTCAAAAAAGGAGGGTTGGATGGCTTCAAAGTGTGCGCTGTTTTCTGTCACAAAGTTCACCACGGTTTCCTCGCTGATAGGTGCGCCGTTGATTCGGATGCGCTCCCTGAAATCACGCAGGTGGGGTGAGGTAAAGAGGCCTGTTTTGTACCCAGCTTCCTGCAGTACTGATGCAATCATGTGACTTACGGAGCCTTTTCCATTGGTTCCGGCTATATGGATGTAGCGAACCGATGATTTTTCAGGATTGCCGAGGGCATGTAGCAGATGTATGGTGGTACTGAGGTCGGCCTTATATGCTGCTGCCCCTATTCGCTGGTACATAGGCAACTGGCTGAACAGGTAGTTCAGGGTTTCAGCGTAGGTCATCTACTTCAGTTCGAAAATAAAGCGAATCTTACCTCGTTGCTCTACCGCTGCCTGGCTGTTGGGGCTGAATTTGTATTTGAGTGCTGCATTTACAGCCTTGTTCGTGAGGTAATTGCTCGTAGTGGTGCTTTCGGAGTTCCATCGCGCAGTTAGGACATTTCCTTGCCTGTCAACAGTAATATCCAGCACAATGGTTCCATCTTCCTTCGTGTCTTTGATGGCAAATCCGCTTACCAGCCCTCGCCCGGCCAGCTCCCAGTCGCCCTGTCCACCGCCTAGAACACCTTTACCGGGGCCGCCATCGGGGCTGCCTTGGTTTCCGGGGCCTTCTGTACTGCCCGAACTACCACCTCCGGCCGGAGTATTCCAGATGTTTTCAAGGGCTTGGCTCAGGTCTTCGCTGATGGTGGGCTCAGGGTCGGGTACGGGCTGTGGTGCGGGTTGTGTTTCGGTGGGTGCGCTGACGGGGCTTTCCTCCTGGGTGACGGTTTCTTCTACTGTTTCGGTAACAGGAGTAGGTGCAGGGGTGGTGGTGGGTTGTGGCGTAGGAGCCTGCACCGGAGCTTGAACCTTGGTTTCGGAGTCACCGCTTCCCGTATCAGTCCATCCGAATTCAATGGTGGTACCGCGGTCTTCAGGGATCGGTACCGGGGTTTCGAGTCCAAAAAACAAAAACAACAGCAACACGAGGATGTGGAACAGGATGGTTCCTATTACCCCGGTGCGTTTGTCTCTGTCCTGAATCAGTTCCACTTGGTGCAAGTTTATCTTTCGGCGGGTCGTGTTTTCAACACAATCTTCCATTTGTTTCGCTTGGCGATGTCAAGCACCCTGACCATGGTTCCGGTGGGTACTGATTGATCAACGCTCAGAAGAATACTTTCGTCTGATTTTGTTGCCAAAACCTGTGCCAGTTCTGCTTCGAGGTTGTCGGGGCTCACCACGCGGTTGTCAATAGAATGAACCAAATCGGCTCCAATGCGAAGCGATGTGGTTTGCTTATCCTTGGTGCGGTTGCTGCTTTCGGGCAAATCTACAGGTAGGGCGTAGGGGCTCACCAGGGTTGACACGATGATGAAAAAGATAAGCAGCAGAAACACAAGGTCTGTCATAGACGACATGCTGAAGGCTGCATTCACTTTATTTCTGGATCGCAGATTCATAACTGCTTATTTTCCGGGTTCGTCAAGCAGATCGAGGAACTCAATCGTCTTGGCTTCCATGTTGTGAACCACCTTATCTACACGGCTAACAAGTGTGTTGTAGGCGATGTATGCGAGGATACCGATTACGAGTCCGGCAACAGTTGTGACCATGGCCTGCATGATACCTCCGGACAGCTCACTGATTTCAACCCCGGTATCACTGATTTTCATCGCGTGGAAGGTTACAATCATTCCAATTACCGTTCCGAGGAATCCAATCATCGGCGCAGCTCCGGCTACAGTAGCGAGTGTTGAAAGACCTTTTTCAAGCTTGTACACTTCCAGCTTTCCTACGTTTTCAATGGAGCCTGCAATGTCGTTCAGAGGCTTACCGATGCGCATCACACCTTTCTCCAGCATTCGCGCAACAGGGGTGTCGTTGGAGGCGCACAGGGTTTGGGCCGATTCAATTTTGCCGTCGTGGATAAAGTCTTTGATTTTGTTCATAAAGTCCTTATCCACTCTAGAGGCCCTGTTGATGGCGAGTAGCCTCTCGATGAAGATGTACACCGCAATGACTGATAGCACAGCAAGAGGTATCATAATGTACCATCCGCCATCTAAAATCATTTGCCAGATGGAAAGCGTTTCAATGGTTGGAGTAACCTCATCCATTGCAGCTGCATCATCTGCCACTGCGCTACCTGTTTCAGTTAGTTGGTAAAAAAGTAAGAGCGACATACGAGTTGGGTTTCAGGTTTGTGTAACGCGTTTTTATGGGTTGAAATTACATGTTTCAGGAAAACATCAGGTAATAGGTTCCTGCTCCGGCCAGGTAACCACTAATGGCCAATAATGAGAATTTTTTCATGTACCACACAAAGTCAATCTTCTCAAGGCCCATCACCGCCACTCCGGCGGCCGATCCGATAATCAAAGCACTACCTCCTGTACCTGCGCAGTATGCCAGGAACTGCCAGAATCTTCCGCTCGCTTCAAAATCAGTATCGGGAATCATTGGGTACATACCTTGGGCAGCAGCCACGAGCGGTACGTTATCTACAATGGCCGAAAGCAGTCCGATGGTCATGTTGATGGCGTATAGGTTGCCTATTTTCTCGTCGAGAAACTTGGCGGCTGCTCCAAGGTGTCCAACTTCTTGTAAGGCAGAAACGGCCAAAAGAATTCCCAGAAAGAAGAGCACAGATGCAGTGTCAATTTTTTGAAGAACATGCAGCACTGAGAGTTTCGATTTTTGCTCGCGGTTTTTGTTGCGGTGAATGATTTCAGTGGTAGCCCAAAGAACCCCCAAACTCAGCATCATTCCCATGAAAGGAGGAAGATGGGTAATGGTCTTGAAGAATGGTACAAACAGCAAACCTGCCAATCCCAACCCGAAAATAAAGCTGCGCTCAAAATTGGTGGTGGGGTTGGTGTAATGATCAATACCTTCCGCTTTTCGAGGTCTGGCTACGTTTCCACGCAGCATAAACGACATGATGGTTAGGGGCACAATCATGGCTACAAGACTGGGGATGATGAGGTGCGAAACAATGATTCCCACATCGGGTAACTGACCTTTAATCCACAGCATGGTAGTGGTTACATCACCAATCGGCGACCATGCTCCACCTGCGTTGGCTGATATAATGATGATTCCGGCAAATACCCACCTTGATTGTTTGTTGGCGATCAGTTTCCTGAGCAGCGAAACCATCACGATAGAGGTAGTCAGGTTGTCGAGCGCGGCCGAGAAAAAGAAAGTGAGGGTACATAAAATCCACATCAACTTCACCTTATTGGTTGTTTTGATGCGGTTGGTTATGACGGCAAATCCTTCGTGGGCATCCACCAGCTCCACAATGGTCATCGCCCCCATCAGGAAGAAAAGAATGTTGGCAATGTCGTAGAGGTGGTGCATCAAACCTTGCTCAACTTCCAACGGCTCAACATGGGTAAAAACAAAAAGCGCCCAACAAACCATACCGGTGATGAGCGAAGTTGCGGCTTTGTCAATTTTTAAAGGGTGTTCAAGTGCTATGGCTATGTAGCCCAACACAAACACCACAATCATTGCTATTTCCATTCCAGGTTTATATAAGTTGCTCAAGCGCTATTTCGAAAGCGGTACTCGCAATGCCGGTTGTTTGTGGGTTGCGGGCTTTTACTTTTTCAAGCGCCTGATAGATGGTTTCAGAGGTATCTTCAAAGACGGCTGCGTCTGTGAGTTCAATGTTGTTTTTCATGCAGTAAGCAAACACACGTGCCATGCCGCAATTGGCAATAAAGTCGGGGATGAGGCTCACGTGTTGATCTACATACTCGGCAATAGGACCATAGAAAATTTCAGGGTCGGCAAATGGCACATTAGCTCCGCACGAAATCACCTCAACACCCGAGCGAATCATGCGGTCGCACTGGTCTTTGGTAACCAACCGCGAGGCTGCGCACGGAAGAAAAACTTCGGCCTGAACATCCCAGATGCGCTCATTTACTTCCTCAAATGTCAACATGTTGACAGCCACCAATTCGTTGCCTTTTTTGTTGAGGTACAGGTTTTTTACAGTCTCTTTACTGAGGCCTTCAGGCTCAATGATTCCTCCCACGCGGTCAATAATTCCAACGATTTTGCATCCGCATTGTGCAAGGTAATAGGCAGCAGCAGAGCCTACATTTCCCCATCCCTGAACCACAACGCGCTTCCCCTGAAGTCCGCCGTGGTAAAGGTTGTAAAAATGAATAACCGATTCGGCCACACCAAAACCGGTGATGAGGTCGGCAACAACGTACTTTTTGCTCGCGTCGGGTGTGTAGGTTACATCTTCAACCACCTTGGAAACGCCAAAGCGCAACTGGCCAATTTTTTTGATTTTTTCACTTTCACGCGGGTTGAAGTGTCCGTTCACAACCCCTTCCTGCGGGTGCCACAATCCGTAGCTCTCAGTGATGGGAATAACGTCGTGAACTTCGTCCACATTGAGATCGCCTCCGGTTCCGTAGTAGCTCTTTAACAGGGGGATAACGGCTTTGTACCACCGCTCCAGTACACCGCGTTTTCTAGGGTCTCGGGGGTCAAAGTTAATACCCGATTTGGCCCCTCCGATGGGTGGACCCGAAACTGTGAACTTAACCTCCATGGTTTTGGCCAGCGACTCCACTTCCCGCTTGTCCAGTCCTTGCCGCATGCGCGTTCCGCCACCGGCTGCACCCCCTCTCAGTGAGTTGATAACCACCCATCCTTCAGCTTCAGTTTCAGCGTCTTTCCACTCAAACACAATCTCGGGTTGTGACTCTTCAAAACGCTTCAGCAGGTCCTTCATGCGGTCTGGAATTTGTGGCAAATATAGTAAGGATAAACTCTGCGCTCAGCCACGGTTAAAATAATACCCACGTAGTTTTCAACCATAGGTGGTTCTCTGTTAGCCAAGGTGAATTTGTCCTGAAATGAGCTCGCGTGATGCTCCGGTGTACGATTGCAGGCAGTTGGATACTCCATTCAACCTGAGAAGTCCTAAATAGGCAAAAACCAACGCTTCTTTGAAATCAACAATGGTGCGCTCCGGCACCTCAATACTGGCCTCGCTGTGAAAACGGATGCGCTTCATGAGGAAGCTGTTGTGGGCGCCCCCACCCGTGACAAGGACATCTGCCTGGCCGGAAGTTCCAATAGCCGTTCCTATCTGCATGGCAATGTGCTCGCAAAGTGTGGCGAGGGTATCTCGAACATCCAGAGCAGCTTGTTCAGCTACGGGCCTGAAACACTCAAGGTACCATTCTCTTCCCAATGAGCGCGGAAAAGGCTCGCGGTAAAACTGAAGCGAATTCAGCACATTTAACAAACCCCTTCTCACGGTGCCCGATGCCGCAATGTGCCCATTTTTATCAAAAGTCTTTTGTATGCGCGACACCCAGTCGTTCAGGGCCATGTTAGCCGGACAAATGTCATAGGCAACCAGTTGCTTTTCGGCGGTGTAGCTGATGTTCGCAAATCCACCGAGGTTCAGACAAGCGCCGTAATGGGGAAACAAATCCCTGTCGCCAATGGGTACCAGCGGAGCACCTTGACCGCCAATGGCCACATTTGCCGAGCGGAAATCATTCGCTACCGCAATTCCCGTAGCCGCAGCCAGCGCTGCTCCCGACCCAAGCTGAAAAGTGAAACCCAAATCGGGCCTATGAAATAGTGTATGCCCATGAAATGCCAAGAGTTCGGGTGCTTCAAGTTCAGCCTCACGGTGAAAGTCTTTGATGCATTGCGCCACGTATTTAGCATAGTCAAAATGCATCTTGGCCAATGTGGTGCCGGTTGCGAGTTCGGCTTCGCGAAGGCTCTGTTGCCATTTAGCCGGGTAGGAGATGGTTTTTGCGTGAACAATCCTGAAGTCGGAAAGGTTTTTAGCAGGAAAGGCACAGTATGCCAAATCCAGTCCGTCGAGCGATGTGCCCGACATAATACCTGTGACGCGTCTTACTGTCTCTGCCATGGAGTGTTTGTTGGTGCGGCAAAATAGAATTTTTAAGGCTACATTTGCAGCCGCCTCGCAACACAGTTTTTAACCTGAATAACAAAGCTACAAATGGACTTTTTATTGACCGAAGAGCAGATGGCCGTGCGTGATGCGGCCCGTGATTTTGCCCAAAATATTCTCAAGCCGGGTGTCATTGAACGCGATACCCACCAGCGTTTTCCCGAAGCAGAAATCAAACAGCTTGGTGAGCTGGGTTTTCTCGGAATGATGGTGGACCCCAAGTACGGTGGCGGCGGAATGGACACTATCAGCTATGTGCTGGCCATGGAGGAAATCTCCAAGATTGACGCCTCGGCATCGGTGGTGATGTCAGTAAACAACTCGCTTGTGTGCTGGGGTCTTGAACAATTCGGTTCGGAAGAACAAAAACAAAAATTCCTGGTTCCGCTGGCCAAAGGCGAAATCATCGGTGCATTTTGCCTGTCGGAGCCTGAAGCCGGTTCGGACGCTACCTCGCAGCGCACCACGGCTATTGACAAAGGCGACCACTACCTGCTGAACGGAACCAAAAACTGGATTACAAACGGAGGAACTGCTTCGGTATATCTTGTGATGGCACAAACCGATGTGGAAAAAGGTCACCGTGGAATCAATTGCCTCATCGTAGAGAAAGGCATGGAAGGATTTACAGTTGGCGCAAAAGAAGACAAACTCGGCATTCGCGGCTCGGATACGCACACGCTGATGTTTCAGGATGTGAAGGTTCCCAAAGAAAACCGCATCGGTGAAGATGGGTTTGGATTTAAATTCGCCATGAAGACACTGAGCGGCGGCCGTATCGGTATCGCGTCACAGGCTTTGGGAATTGCATCAGGAGCATACGAACTCGCGCTTGCATACTCTAAAGAGCGCACTACCTTTGGCAAGCCCATTTCGCAGCACCAGGCCATTGCCTTTAAGCTTGCCGACATGGCCCTTGAAATTGAAAACGCACGCAATCTGTGCCTGAAAGCCGCCTGGTTAAAAGACAGTGGAATGGATTATGAGTTGGCGGGCTCTATGGCTAAAGTGTACTCCTCGGAAGTGGCGATGCGCGTTACCACTGAAGCTGTTCAGGTGCACGGTGGCTACGGGTACGTGAAAGAATACCACGTAGAGCGATTGATGCGCGACGCCAAGATTACCCAGATTTACGAGGGTACTTCAGAGATTCAGAGGATTGTGATTTCGCGGGCAATTTTGAAGGATTAAGCACCCAGTAACGGTACAAGTCCCTCCAGTTGAATGCCTCTGGAGCCTTTCACAAGAATAAGCTTACCCACAGGTCGGTTTGTATCGAGATACGAACCGGCCTTTTTGTTGTCTTCAAAGGCAGGGAAGGGAAGTGCAGCTTTTTCAATTGCGTGACAAAAAGCCGATCCAACAAAAACCCCTTCGAGGCCCAGGGTACGCACGAGTTGCGCAATGCGGATGTGCTCTGTTTCCTCGTCGTCGCCAAGCTCCAGCATATCACCCAGAATACACATTTTGGAGAGAGGGGTTGATGTGCGTGCCAATTCCTGGAGGGCCGCCTCGGTGCTGGTAGGGTTGGCGTTGTAGGCATCCATGATGAGCGTGTTTGAACCTGCCCGAACTACCTGAGAGCGATTGTTGTCGGGCGTATAGTTCGCCAGTGCATCGCAAATAGTCTTGCCGGGTACATCAAAGTAATGGGCTACGCAAACGGCGAGCATAAAATTGGGAACGTTGTAAGCCCCGCTCAACTGTGTTTGGATTATGTCAGAGCTGAAATCATTCGACGACCAGCGAAAAGCCATGCAGAGCCCACTGCCTTCGCTTTGGCCACAAACGGAAGCTTCGTCGTGCATTCGTGTTGCGTAAGTAATGCGCTCCATACCTTCAGACATTTGCATCAGCGTGGCGTCGTTGCAATGAACAAAGAGCTTGCCCTTGTGGGTGCGATGATAGTCGTACATCTGACCTTTGGCTTTTCGCACCCCTTCTTTTCCGCCAAAGCCTTCGAGGTGCGCAGAACCTATGTTGGTTATAATGCCAAAATCTGGTTCGGCGATTGCACAGAGCTCACCGATATCATTGGGTTGGTTGGCACCCATTTCAATGATGGCGATTTCTGCATCGTGGCCCATAGCCAGCAGGGTAAGCGGCACACCAATGTGGTTGTTGAGGTTGCCCCTGGTGGCGTGAACGCGAAAAACCGGTGCCAGCGCTGCAGCCATCAGCTCTTTGCTGGTGGTTTTGCCATTGCTTCCGGTGAGGGCGATAACAGGAATGCTGAATTGCCGACGGTGGTGTGTAGCTAGTTTTTGGAGCGTTTCCAGCGCCGAATCCACGCGGATAAAGCGATCGTCCCACTGCTCAGGATCCTCATCAATCACGGCGTAGTTACTTCCTTCGCTCAGGGCCTGTGCAGCAAAGGTATTTCCGTTGAATCGCGCTCCCCTCAGGGCGAAAAAAATACTTCCCTTAACGATGTTGCGAGTATCGGTGCACACACCGTTGCCCGCCTTAAAACGCGTGTATAGCTCTTCGATTGACATGGGCTAAAAATAAACAACCCCGACCTCAGTGGTCGGGGTTGTTAAAGAATTTTATTGACGGGTTTCGGTTAATTGGCGCCGAGTCCGCGGGGGCTACCCACACGAGCCATTGCACATCGGAAACCAATGGTGGCCGTTGACTGGCGCTCATCCAGAAAACGACGTGTTCCGGGGTGGAGGTAGTATGCACGGTCTCTCCATGAGCCGCCTTTGTAAACACGGGCGCGGTTGCTAACCAAGGTAGCTGTTTGCCAGTCGTACATCATGTTGCCCTCGGGTGCTTCCTGCGCAAAATAGATGCTTGAGCGGTGGTCGCCGTCAAGGAAGTCGATATTGTCGGCAATTTGGTAGTTGCGGCGGTCAATGTTTTCTTCCTGGGTTACGTTTCGCATACGGAGCTGACCGGGGGTTTGCACTACAAAATCAGAGATTCCTTTCAGCAATTTGGGGGCAATCCTCAGGTCAGTAGATTTGATCAGGTCCACTCCGTCCTGAATGCGCATGTAGGCAGCATCGTCTTTGCGGGCTTCCAGCAGTTCGTTTGCTTCCTCGGCGTAGTTTACGAGAGTTTCAAGGAGTTGATCTTCTTCGGGAACCAGGCGGTTTTTGGTTGACTCACCAAATTTGTCGAGGTATTCCTGGATACCTTGCACATCGTACACCACTACGTCGAATTTGTCTTCGATGGCACCATCGCTGTTCAGCACTTTGGTTTGGAAAACGTTTCCGCGGTAGGGATTCAAGTCATCTTTGTCTTCGGGTGAGAGTGGACGATAAACATCCATTACCCATTCACTTACATTTCCGGCCATGTTGTAAAGGCCGTAATCGTTGGGTGCATAGCTGAACACAGGTGCAGTAATATCGGCGTTGTCATTCAGGCTTCCGGCTACTCCCATGTAGTCGCCTCGTCCGCGAACAAAGTTGGCCATCATATCGCCGTAGTAGCGGCTGTTGTTATCTCCGTTACGCACAAAGTGTCCGTTCCAGGGGTAAATTCTTCGTTCGTTGATTAATTCCTGGTAGGAGTTTCCAACAAGTCCGAAAGCAGCAAACTCCCATTCGGCTTCGGTGGGCAGGCGGTAACGGGGTAGAAGAATACCGTCTTCCATGCGCACATTGCGGGTTTCGCGGTTGGGGTTGAAGTCAATCACACCATCCACACGCTTTCCGGCTTCATATTGGCCGGCTAGATATGCATCCGTCGAAAAGTTTTCTTCATTGGTTTGTTGCGGGAAGTGTTCAAACAGACCTTCGCGGATAAGGATGGCCTCATTTACGCGGTCGGTTCGCCAGGCGCAAAAATCGTTTGCCTGAAGCCAATTTACACCTACCACAGGGTAGTCGCGATAAGCCGGGTGACGGAGGTAGTACTCGACGTAAGGCTCGTTGTAGGCGAGCTTGCTCCTCCAAACAAGGGTATCGGGGAGGGCTTTTTTGTAGATTTCGGGGTAGTCCATGCCGTACACCCGACGCAGCCAGTAGAGGTACTCCAGCCAGTAGAAGTTGGTTACTTCGGTTTCGTCCATATAGAATGACGACACAGTAACACGTCGCGGCATGTGGTGCCATTCGTACATAACGTCTTGTTCGGCGCGCCCCATGGAGAATGTCCCCCCCTCAATGAGTACAAGCCCCGGCCCGGTTTCTTGCTCCAGGAAGGGAGCTTTCTCGAAACCACCGTTTCTTTCGTCGTTGTAATTCCAGCCTGTTGCACCAGATTGATCGTATTTACACGAACTCACCAGCACAGCGATACCGCCGGTCAGCATAACTCCAAAAAGGAAGCTTTTCACGGATTGTTTCATGGCTATGGTTTTGCAGATTTGTCTTAACTAACTAAAAAGATGGGCAATTTATTACCCGGAACTTTCTTTTGGCTGGCTTGCAGTTAAACTGATAGGCCGCAGAAATTTCGTGTGAGCCACCGGTTCCGATGCCCAAGCGGTTCAGCGTGAGGTCGTAGCTGTAACCGAAGCGAATGGAATTGGTTTGTACCCCCAACATAATAATTAAAGCATCTTCCCATCGGTACCAGGCACCCAGTACAAAGGGATACTTGTTTACGTACATTCCCAAATTAAGTTGCTGAAAATCTCCCTGAACCATGTAAAGGATGTTGGGAGAGAGTGTTACGTCGCTGTCGCGACCTCCAACGGGGTAGGTAGCTCCTGCGTGAGCAGTCCAGCGTCGGGGAAGACGGCTTGTACCTACAATCAGCGATTCGTTGGGTTGAGTGAGGTGGTGTGTGGCAAATCCAAAGAAGTAAGTCTCATTAAAGAGCAAAAGACCACTCGAGAAGTCGATGTTACTCACGGTACCACCACGAGGAATATCCTGTGTGGCGTAAATAAACCCTTGACGCGTGTCAATCTGGTCGCCGAACTTGAGTTTATTCCAGTCAAGAGACTTATTAAAATAGGTCACTTCAAAACCGGCCTTAATAGACCATGTTTTAGAGATAGGACGTTGGTACGAATAAATACCGCTGATCCGGGTATTGGTTAATGTACCCGTTCCGGCCACGTCGTTTGTTACCAACAGCCCTAAACCTCCTGAAAGCGGATCTACGTGCTGGTCGTACGACGCACTGTAGGTCACAAAGTTTCCGGAAATTGCCGGCCACTGGTTGCGATAATTCATCACAAGCCGCGGGCAACGGGCACTACCGGCAAAAGCGGGGTTCAGGTACAGAGGATTCGCGTAGAACTGGGAAAATTGCGGGTCCTGGGCCTTTCCTTCCTCTTGCCAGAATACTGTAAGTACCACTGTCACAAGTGCTACCGGCAAATATCTTCTCAACATATCGCTCAAATGTGCAATTTTTTGAAGCTCCAATAATACGAATTATTTTGAAATGCCATCATTCGTTAAAATTGCAGCAATATTATTTTTGACTGTGCGTTTAGGCAATGTTTACTCTGAAAACTAAGTCCAACTAACGCGGCAAGATAACCATTTTAGAGGTACAATGAGAAATAGGCTTTTTTACCTTTCCTTTTGTGTGGTGCTCCTGTTGATATTGCCGGAGTTTGTTTTGGCTCAACGCTCACGTGCAGAAACTCCTGCGCGAACGGAAACGCGGGGAGAAAAAAGTGCTTACCTGCTTCAATGGGAAGGTGTCAAAGAAGAGAAGCTTTCTGAAACGGCCTACATTAAGCTGTTGATGCTGCACGGGGCCCAGTACCGGCTCGAACACCACAAAAATCCCATTGTAATTGTGGAGGTGCCCGTGAATGGTCGTCCTGAAAGATTAAATGTTACGCTCACCGATATGGTTTTTGAACCGCTCTCCTCAGCAGAGGTGGCAGCGCTTGATGCCGATTCCATTGCGGACGATATTACAGTTCAGACGCACATTGGTATTCAGCGCGGCAAGTTTATCGCGAAGGCCGAATTTGTTCCCATCCGCAGAAATCAGCGCAGTGGCGGATATGAAAAACTGGTTTCATATGACTACACCCACTATGTGAGCGGCACGGTGCCTGCGCCGCCCAGAGCAGCGAGAACAGGTTCGTCGGTGTTGTCGTCCGGAGAGTGGTACCGGGTTGGCGTGCCACGCGACGGGATGTACCGTATTACCTATCAATACCTGAAGGATATTGGCGTAAACGTGGAAGCCATCACACCCGATCAAATCAACATCTACGGCAACGGAAGCGGTTTGCTACCCTTTCAGAACAGCGTTTTTCGGCACGACGACCTTCAGCCCAACGCGATTCAGGTCGTCGACGGAGGTGATGGCTCTTTTGACCCCGGTGATCATATCCTGTTTTTTGCCAAAGGGCCTCACCGATGGCGCTACGATTCTCAAAACGATGAATTCCGACATGTAAAACACCTGTACTCGGATACGTCCTATTATTTTATTGGTATCGACGCCGGGCCGCCCAAGCGCATCGCTACGGAGCCTTCGCTTCCACAACCACCCACGCATCAGGTGAGCGTTTTTGATGATTATTCCTTTCACGAGCTCGATCAGGTGAATCTTATTAAGTCGGGGAGGAATTTTTTCGGTGAGCTGTTCGATATCCAAACCTCTTACAGCTTTTCGGGCGATCGCTTTACCTTTCCCAATATCCGCACTGATCAAACGGCCAAGGTTAGGGTGCAGGCTGCTGTTCGGCATATTCAGGTAGGAGGCTCCAGTACGGTGTTTGTGAATGTAGCCGGTCAGACCAGCGGGTCGTTTGCGGTTTCAGGCGTATCGGGCAACTACGCTCAAAGCTTTGCAAGGCTGGGCAGTACCCGGCTTGATTTCAATCCTTCGAACCCGGAGTTCAATATTGAAGTGTCCTATCAGCCGCCATCCTCAAATAGCAGGGCGTGGCTCGATTTTATCTCGGTGAATGTTCGCCGCAATCTGGCAATGTCAGGAAACCAAATGCTGTTTCGCGACCAGCAATCGGTAGGAGCAGGTAATATTGCACAGTTCAACCTGAGTTCTGCCAGCTCGGTAAGGCGCATTTGGGATGTTACCGACCCCACTACAGCGGTTGCTATTGATTACGGTCCGGATGGCCCCGGTATTTCATTTACTCGCTCGGCATCACAGCGCAGAGAATATGTGGCCATTACCAATTTCAACTACCCGACACCGACCTTTTTCGGAAAGGTGCCCAATCAGAACTTGCACGCCTTGGTGTCAGGTCAAACCATTGATATGATTATTGTAACCCACCCGCGGTTTTATGCCGAGGCAATGGAACTTGCAGCATATCATACCCATCACCCTGTAGACCCTGTTTACACAGAAGTGGTTACCAACCAACAGGTCTACAATGAGTTTTCGTCGGGAACACCTGATATAACGGCCATCAAAGATTTGATGCGCATGTTTTACGACCACGCCAACGGCAACGAGGACCTGATGCCGAAGTATTTGCTGTTGTTTGGTGATGGCTCATTCGACAACCGGAGTCGCGCAGAGAGCAATACCAATTTTGTATTGACTTATCAAACCGAGAACTCTACAGATCCGATTGGCTCTTTTGTATCCGACGATTATTTTGGTTTGCTTGATTTTAATGAAGGAGAAGGCAACAACGATCTGGTTGATATCGGAATTGGTCGTCTTACCGTGAAAACGCGTCAGGAGGCGCAGGCTGTGGTTCGCAAAATAAAGAACTATACCACCAGTGATTTCGGCAGCGAGGTTGCTCATTGCTCAGGAGTGGGCTCCAATGTTTTTGGGGAGTGGAGAAATCGCGTGATGTTTATCGGTGATAACGGTGATAATAATCTGCACATGAGCCACGCACGGGATCTGGCCGCGATTGTTGAGGAGAATCATCCAGACTACAATATAAGCCTGGTGTTGCTCGATGCCTATCCGCGTATCACAACCCCCGGCGGAGATCGTATTCCTGAGGTTAATCGCATCATACGCGAAGGAGTAGATCGCGGGATGTTGCTCGTAAACTATTCCGGACACGGGGGAGAAGTGGGCTGGGCGCACGAGCGGATTCTGGATGTTTCAACCATTCGAAACTGGACGAACTTTAACGCTCTTCCGCTTTTCGTGACAGCCACCTGCGAATTTACGCGCTTTGATGACCCCGGCCGGACCTCAGCCGGTGAGTACGTGCTGTTAAACCCCGATGGAGCTGGAATTGCACTTCTTTCAACCACCCGGCTTGTGTTTGCGAGTGCCAATTTCTTCCTTAATCAGGCGTTTTACGGCGTTGCGCTCAACAACAATGTTTTTGAAGACCTCCGACTGGGGGATATTGCGCGATTGACCAAAGTAAATGGTCCTCCGGGAGCCAATACGCGCAGTTTTTCACTGGTGGGCGACCCTGCCGTAAAACTGGTATATCCCCAGCAGAAAATTTACACCACCTCCATTACCGATACCCTGGGGAATCCGCTGGATACGCTCAAAGCACTGGGGAACGTAAAAGTAACCGGCTATGTTGGCGATTTGAATGGATCCGTGCTATCGGATTTCAACGGCGTGCTGACGGCCACCATTTTCGACAAAGCATCGAATGTAACAACCCTAGCCCAGGCAGGGCCGCCATTTGAATTCTCTACCCATCAAAATGTAATATACCGTGGCAAGGCGAGTGTGAGTAACGGGCAGTTCAGCTTTTCGTTTATTGTGCCCAGGGATATTAACCTCGCAGTGGATTCAACAGGGCGTTTCAGTTATTATGCTGTGGGCGAAGAGTACGATGCACACGGCCACGCGGCCAATGTTACGGTAGGTAGTATTGATGAAAATGCAGCCATCGACGAAGAAGGCCCAGAGATAAAGCTGTTTATGAACGACGAGAATTTTGTGTTTGGCGGGATGACCGATGAGAACCCTGTTATTTTTGCCAAACTTTTTGACGACAGCGGTATTAATATGGTAGGAACCGGAATTGGCCATGACATTACGGCAATTAAGAACAATGATTCGTCCAACCCCATTATCCTCAACGATTTTTACGAATCGGATTTGGATACCTATCAGAGCGGCACGGTGCGCTACCAACTGAACGACCTGGAAGAGGGGCGCTACACCCTCAACCTCAAGGCCTGGGATGTGCACAACAACTCGGGCGAGGCATTCACCGAATTTGTGGTTGCCGAAAGCGATGAGTTCGCGCTCTCACACGTACTGAATTACCCCAACCCCTTTACCACATATACCGAGTTTTTCTTTGAACACAACCAGGTTTGTACATTTTTAAACGTACAGATTCAGGTGTTCACTGTTTCCGGCAAGCTCGTAAAGACCATCAATACAGTTTCCAACACAAATGGCTTTCGGGTAGAGCCCATTGCGTGGAATGGTTTGGATGACTATGGCGACCAACTCGCCCGTGGTGTGTACGTCTATAAAGTAAAGGTACGAACACCTTCCGGCGACAGAGCAGAGAAGTTTGAGAAGTTGGTAATTTTGAAATGATTGATTTAAGCCGAAATACCTTATATTTGCAACCCTTTTTAATGACCACGATGATGCGACAATTTGTAGTCCTGACATCGCTTGTAGGCCTAAGCTTAGGCGCCTATGCGCAACAGGATATTTGCTCGGGAGTTAGTACCAATGCTATTACCGGGCGCAACGACTGCAGTAATCCGAACGTGATTACCACGGCAGTTCCCTTTCTTACCATTGCCCCCGATTCTCGCTCAGGCGCTATGGGAGATGCCGGTGCCGGACTATCACCTGATGCCAACAGCCAGCACTGGAATGCCTCCAAGCTTGCATTTGCCGAGAAAGACATGGAGGTTTCACTGTCGTACAGCCCGTGGTTGAGAAACCTGGTAAACGACATGCACATGGCCTATCTGGCGGGTTATAAAAAACTCGATAAGCGCTCGGCTTTGGGTGTGTCTCTTAGATATTTTAACCTGGGTAACATTCAGTTTACCAATGATGTTGGGCAGGAAATCCGCGATTTTAAGCCCAATGAGTTTGCTTTTGATGTTTCGTACTCGCTGCTGCTCTCCGACCGCTTTTCCGGAGGTATTACTGCGCGCTACATCAACTCAAACCTCACCGGCGGCGTGATGGTAGGTGGTGCTGATTCTCGTGCAGGACAGGCATTTGCGGTGGATGTATCTGTGTTCTATATGAATGATGATATCCGCGTGGGTGATATGCCCGCTACTTTTGCCATGGGTGCCGTAATAAGCAACATTGGTAATAAAATGGCCTACACCAACACGGCCGACAGAGATTTCATTCCGATTAACCTGCGTTTAGGTCCGGCCTTTACCGTCGAAATTGACCGATACAATAAGTTTACGGCTGCCGTGGATTTCAACAAATTACTGGTACCGTCTCCTCCTCTTTACAATCCGCAAACAGGAGAGGTTGCTGCCGGTCTCGATCCTGATGTAGGGGTAGCCACAGGAATCATCCAATCATTTTATGATGCACCCGGTGACCCGGTTCGTGATGACGATGGAAACCCCGTTTTTAACGAAGACGGCACGGTTCAAATCCGTCCTGGAACAGTTTTTCGCGAAGAATTGCGCGAAATCACCATTGGAGGAGGTCTTGAATACTCTTACGCCGACCAGTTTTTTGTGCGCGCAGGGTACTTCCACGAGCACGCTACCAAAGGAAACCGCAAGTTCATCACCGCCGGCGTAGGGGTGGCTTTCTCCATGTTTGCCATAGACTTCAGCTACATCGCAGCGGTAAACAGAATCAACCCCTTGGCCAACACCCTTCGCTTTAGCCTCCGTTTGCGTTTTGATGACCTCAAGAACGCTGGACGTACTCGTGAAATCGCACCCGACTAAGAATGAAGATTCGGGTAGGATTTGGTTATGACGTGCATGAACTACGCGAGGGTCACCCTTTTTGGATAGGCGGTGTACAACTCGAACATCACAAAGGTGCTTATGGCCACTCCGACGCGGATGTGCTGCTTCACGCTATTTGCGATGCAATTCTGGGTGCACTCAGCCTGCGAGATATCGGTTACCACTTTCCCAATACCGACCCTAAATACGCAGGTATCGACAGCAAGGAATTGTTGCGGGAAGTGATTGAGCTGATGCGCAGCAAGGACTTTGAAGTAGGTAACATTGACTCAACCGTTTGCCTGGAAGCCCCCAAGGTGAACCCTCATATCCCCGGGATGCAACAAGCCATTGCCGAAATATGCGGCATTGAGAGCTCAGATGTAAGCATCAAAGCCACCACCAGTGAAAAGCTGGGCTACGTAGGCAGGGAAGAAGGAGTGTTTGCGCAAGCAGTGGTGCTGCTTCAATCCAACCACTGATTTCTACATCAATTTAGTCAACTCTTGAGTCGCGGTCCTCGTAAGAGTGCGTTTGCTCGTCTTCGTAGTAGTAAATGCGGATATTGGCTGTATCGCGAAGAAAATCAATGTTTCCTATCTCCACACGGTTGATATTAAGACCTGTTCGTACTTTCAGGTCGGCCATCAGGTCTTCATACTTTTCAGGCAGTATAAGGTCAATACGCTCATAGGTAATTTTCTTGGTGGTTTCGTGTTTAAGAAGGAAAACACGCTCCAGGGCATAGGCCACAATGATGATGGCACCATTGGTAACAACCAACTCGGTGAGACTTACTTTTTCGTTGGCCAGGGCGTTCATCACGGAAACCCCAATCACAAGGAATAGGTAGGTCATTTCCTTAATCGGGATGGTATCCGTACGGTATCGGATTATGCCGAAGATGGCAAACAGACCCAGTGCAAAACCCAGTTCAAGCTTCACGTTCTCGAGCAGCGAGCACAAGAAGAAGATACTTACGCTGATCAGCACGTAGGTAAACAAATAGTCTTTGCGTTTAGTGATGGGATAGTAAATCATCCTCACCATAATAAGCACCGCGATCAGGTTAAAAGCAAAGCGCGTAATTGTGCGAACAAAGCTATTGGCCTCAAATATGGGTGTGCCCATAAACTCCAAAGCACCGGAGCTTCCTCTTCCAAACCATTCAACACCCGATTGAACAGCCGGACTAAAGCCCGCGGACTGAAAATTCAGCAAAAAGTCATGCAACCAGGTCATTACTCAATTTTTTGATGGTTCTAATCTTTGGTTTGAAATTATTGGCTTTCAGGTGCTTGTTTAACATGGCGGAGCCAACACAGTACTTGCTGAGCCGGGTGGGGCGTATCTTCAATTTTTTGGCGGCCTCGGCAAAAGGGCTCAGTCGATCCATACGCTCTTGTTTCAGCTCGGCTATCACGACGTCGTGTAACTCCAAACGTTGGTCGCCAAACGAAAATTCGAGGTCGAAATCAATGGTAAGGCGCTCTTTTCGCTCATTGTTTACGAAGGTAATGCGCTTGAAAGAGTTCCACAAACGAGGTAATAAATGTTCATGCACTCCTGCATGATTCAGCACAAACTCCTGCTGTTCTTTACTTAGCTCTTCACGAAAGTCGTCCACAACAATTCGCTGCTTGATGGTTTCGTCTTTATTGGTTTTTCTCTTAACTTCCAAAAAACAAAGGTCGCTGTCCACATACTTTCGGAATCTCACCTTGCTTCGGTTGCGTTTACCGTTTTGATGTTGAATGTAAAATGACCTTTCGGGGGTATCGAGATATAATGTCCGGTATCGGTTACAGCGCACGCCATTCACCTCCAGCACGCGGTACTCACCGGCAATACCCTCAATAACTTCAGCAATCAGTGAGCGCGCAAACAGGTACTTGGTGTCCGTGCGCTGCATCAGGCGCACAGCATCCATTTCAGCAAGCGAAATCGGCTGAAATCCGGCTATAAGGGTTTCAATGTTCATGCAGGTAAGCCTGCAAAATTAGAATTATTCCGCAATCATGTTACGAAATTGAGAACATCGTGTTATCAGCAAACCACTTCGGAAATGGAAATTCGTAATTTGGCCCACCTAATGAAAGCGCAAACCATCGAGATTAAAGTTGAGGTTTTTCCCGACAGGGATGCCCTGCCAGGGGTTCAAAAACAATTGCTGGATATGGCTGACGAGGCCTCAGGGCGAGCTTATGCACCATACTCCCGCTTTCATGTTGGAGCGGCGGTACTCCTGGAGAATGGCGAAACCATTACCGGAAGCAACCAGGAAAACGGAGCTTACCCGTCTGGACTTTGCGCCGAACGCGTTGCCCTTTTCGCTGCTAAAGCCCGCTTTCCCTCTGTTCCTATTGTTGCGCTTGCCATTTTTGCCGACGGAAAGGATATGCCCGTCTCTCACCCGGTTTCACCCTGCGGGGGTTGCCGCCAGGTGATGAGCGAATATGAATTAAATCAACCCGGCCCATATCCTGTTGTTTTTCAAGGTGGAAAAGGGGAGGTGTACCGCACCGGATCGGCTGCCGCGTTGCTCCCGCTGCAATTCCGCGGTAACTTCCTTAAAAAGGACTAATCGAGGCAGCTTTTTGCCCGATAGGCCTATATTTGTACCCCGAAACCCTTTTGACGACCCGAAATATGTCAACCAAAACTGCAAGTAACAAAAAGAAAAAAGCAGCTAACTCCAACGAGTTCAGTAAAGAAACATACGTAAACTGGTTCGAGAGCATGCTCCTGATGCGCGTTTTTGAAGAGCGTTGTTCCGCCCTTTACATTCAGCAAAAATTTGGAGGCTTTTGTCACCTGTACATTGGTCAGGAAGCCATTCTTGCCGGTATGGTTTCTGCCATGAAAAAAGACGATAACGTGATTACGGCCTACCGCGACCACGCTCATCCTCTGGCCCTCGGTACCGATCCAAACCTCGTAATGGCCGAGTTGTACGGAAAGCAAACCGGACTTTCAAAAGGTAAAGGTGGTTCGATGCACATGTTCGATGTTTCTCGCCGGCTTTTTGGCGGCCACGGAATTGTAGGAGGCCAGATTCCCCTCGGAGCGGGTATCGCACTTGCAGAGCAGTACAAAGGCACCAAAAATGTAACCTACTGCTTTATGGGCGACGGAGCCGTGCGTCAGGGTGCTTTGCACGAGACTTTCAACATGGCCATGACCTGGAAATTGCCTGTGGTCTTCGTGATTGAAAACAACAACTACGCCATGGGAACCTCGGTGGAACGCACTTCCAATGTACACGAATTGCACAAAATCGGCCTTTCGTACGATATGCCCTCCATGCCCGTTAATGGTATGCGCTGCGAAGATGTGCACCACGGCTTTGCCGAAGCCGCAGAACGCGCTCGAAAAGGCGATGGACCTACGCTGCTCGATGTGAAAACCTATCGTTACAAAGGGCACTCCATGAGCGACCCTCAGCATTACCGCACCAAAGAGGAAGTTGCCGAATACAAAGCGCAGGACCCCATTGAGCAGGTGCTGAAAACCATCAATGAAAATAAATACCTGAGCGAAAAGCAAATTGAAGCCATTCGCAAAAAGGTGAAAGAGCAGGTAGATGAAGCTGTGAAATTTGCTGAAGAATCACCGTTTCCACCGGCCGAAGAGCTCTACAAAGACGTGTACCTGCAGGAAGATTACCCATTTGTGAACGACTAAAAACACCACGCAATAACATGGCGGAAATTGTACGAATGCCCAAATTGAGCGACACCATGACCGAAGGAGTGGTGGCCGAGTGGCATAAGAAAGTAGGAGATGAAGTAAAGTCGGGTGAGCTGCTCGCGGAGATTGAAACCGACAAAGCCACCATGGAGTTTGAATCCTTTCAGGATGGTGTGTTGCTGCACATTGGTGTGGACAAAGGAAAATCGGCACCCGTGGATTCCATTCTCGCCATTTTAGGAGAGAAAGGCGAAGACGTGGAGAAAATCCTCAAAGAGGAAAAAGAAAGCGCGGCAAAGGAGGAACCCAAAGAAGAGAAGAAAGCAGAGCCCGCCAAAGAAGAACCCAAAAAAGAAGCTGCGAAAGCCGCTCCTGAGAAATCAGCGGCACCTGTTGCTGAAAAAACGAAAGATTCTGCTCGTCCTGCGGCGGCATCCATACTCTCAGACAACGGCGCTGATCGCGTAAAAGCATCTCCGCTGGCGCGCAAACTGGCCGAAGACCGCGGAATCAACATGAACGTACTGCGCGGAACCGGCGAAGGAGGACGTATTGTAAAGCGCGACATTGAGAACTACCGTGGGGCCGCTTTTGCAGGTATTGAATCGTATGAAGACCGCGAAGTTTCGCAAATGCGCAAAACCATTGCCCGCCGATTGTCGGAGAGCAAGTTTGAGGCCCCCCATTTTTACCTCACCATTGAGATGGACATGGAGCCCGCCGTTGCGGCGCGCGAGTCAATCAACGCAGCTATCAAGCCGGCCAAAATTTCATTCAACGACCTGGTGGTGAAAGCTGCGGCCATGGCGCTCAGAAAGCACCCGCAGGTAAATGCATCGTGGCACGGCGACTATATGCGCTTCAACAAGCACATTCACGTAGGTGTGGCTGTGGCAGTGGACGAAGGACTGCTGGTGCCTGTAGTGCGATTTGCCGATGGCAAAACCCTGACCCAGATTGGCGATGAGGTGCGCGACTTTGCCGTAAAGGCCCGCAACAAGAAACTTCAACCGCAGGATTGGGAAGGCAATACCTTTACCATCTCCAACCTCGGTATGTTTGGAATTGACGAGTTCACTGCCATTATCAACCCACCTGATGCCTGTATTATGGCTGTAGGAGCCATCGTTGATAAGCCCGTGGTGAAAAACGGACAGGTGGTGCCGGGTAAAACCATGAAAGTGACCCTCTCTTGCGATCACCGCATTGTGGACGGTGCCGTGGGTTCGGCTTTTTTGCAGACCTTCCGCACCTATATCGAAAACCCGGTGGTGCTGCTCGGTGAGCACAACATCTAAAAGCGCTCGTTTTTGACATTTCTCAAAGCCGTTCTGAAAAGAGCGGCTTTTTTTGTGACGGTTTCGGAGCACCTGGTGTGCAATCACCATGCATGGCTTCAATGTCTCATCACCACATCATCTCTTTGGCTGAAGCCTGTTCAGCGTAGCGTCTCGCTACGCGGTAGTTTCCAAGGCGTCCCCGCCTGCTTTTGGAGACCCCTTCAGAGCCTTTGTTTACAATCACCCGTCTTAGCTTCATTATCTAATTATCTCATTATCTAATCATCTCATCACCAAATCATCTCATTGGCTCAAGCCCCCACTCTCGCGCATGCAATGGCGCAGCGGTGCTTGTGTGCCGAAACCAAAAATTCGTAAATTCAAAACATGAGTG
>REDV01000076.1 GCA_007695365.1 Cryomorphaceae bacterium
CAACCCGATGTGATTTACGCAGCCATTGAACTCGACCGCCGAAAAGGAGGTGTGTACCGAAGCACCAACCGCGGCGCAAGCTGGACCAAAATGAGCGACGAAGTGAGCGGAGGTACCGGTCCACATTACTACCAGGAACTCTACGCATGCCCCCACCGGTTTGATCGCATATACCTTGTGAGCAACTACCTGGTTCGTAGTGATAACGGTGGAAAATCCTTTGAGCGGGTGAACGTGAAAAACAAGCATGTGGACGATCACGCCATTGCCTTCAGGGCCAACGACCCGAACTACCTGCTTGTGGGAACAGACGGCGGATTGTACGAAAGCTTTGACGACAGCAAAACCTGGCGGTACGTATCCAACCTGCCCGTTACCCAATTTTACAAGGTTGCGGTGGATGATGCGCAACCATTTTACAATGTGTACGGCGGCACGCAAGACAACAACACGCAGGGAGGCCCATCCCGCACCGACAACATTCACGGCATTCAGAACAGCGACTGGTTTGTGGTGCTGGGCGGCGATGGGCATCAACCCGCCACAGAGCCCGGAAACCCCAACATCGTGTACGCCCAGTGGCAGCAAGGCAACCTGATGCGACACGACCGGCGCACAGGCGAAAATGTCTATATACAACCCATGGCCGCACCCGATGAACCCGCCGAAAGGTGGAACTGGGACGCGCCCATTGTGGTGAGTCCGCACAACCCTGCCCATCTTTATTTTGCATCACAACGCGTGTGGAAATCCACCGACCGCGGAGATAGCTGGGAAACCCTGAGCGAAGACCTGACCACGAACACCGAGCGCATTGAAACCCCGTTTTTTGGTACTACACAAGGTTGGGATAACCCCTGGGATATTTACGCCATGAGCAACTACAGCACCATCACGTCGCTCGGTGTTTCGCCCGTGCAACAAGGACTGATCTACGCCGGCACCGATGACGGGCTTATCCAGGTTACAGAAGACGAAGGAAAAAACTGGCGAAAAATCAGGCTGAACAGTCTTCCCGGGCTACCGTCCACTGCTTTTGTAAACGACATCAAAGCCGACCTTCACAACGCCAACAAGGTGTACGCTGTTTTTGACAACCACAAATTTGGAGACTACACCCCCTATCTGTACAAAAGTGTGGACAAAGGAAAAAGCTGGACAAAAATCACCAACGACCTGCCTGATCGCACCCTACTCTGGCGAATTGTGCAAGACCACGAAAACCCCGAATTACTTTTTCTCGGAGCGGAGTTCGGTGTTTACTTCAGTCACAATGGCGGAAAAAACTGGAAGGCGCTGAAAGGCGGGCTTCCTCCTATCGCTGTGCGTGATCTGGCCATCCAGCAACGCGAAAACGATTTGGTTCTGGCCACTTTTGGCCGTGGTTTCTACATTCTGGACGATTACAGTGCCTTGCGGAAGTACAACGAAGTTGATTCCGAGAAGGAAGCCCTATTGTATCCACCGCGTGACGGATGGTGGTACAAGCCACAAAGTCCGCTGGGAAGCTGGGGCATCAGTCAGGGTGATCAGCATTATATGGCGCCCAATCCGCCCTTCGGAGTTGAGTTCACCTACCTTTTGCACGAGGTCTACAAGAGCACCACTGCAAAGCGCAAGGAAATCGAGAAAAAGCGCAAAAAGGAAAACCAGCCATTGAGTTTTCCGGGTTGGGAGGCAGTTGAAACCGAAATGCGTGAGCAGGCTCCGCGTGTTTGGCTCTTTGTAACCGACGAACAAGGTGATGTAATTCGGCGTGTAGAAGCTACCAACTCCAAAGGCTACCAGCGGGTGGTGTGGGACTTGAAGAAAGCCAGCCGCAAACCCGTGCTGAACGACGGAGCAGGCCTGGGTGGAGACAGCGGTAACGATGCCGCACCAGGTGTCTATTTTGCTCAGCTATTCAGCGATTTAAACGGTGAACTGGGTGCTGTTTCCGATCGCGTTGAGTTTGTGGTAAAGCCTCTTCGCGAGGGTACTTTGCGTGGTGTTTTACCTGCGGCAGTAGTGGCCTTTCAGGACGAGATGGAAACACTTTTCGGGCGCAACAGCACGGCAGACAAGCTCTTTTCTGAAACCCAAAAAAGCATGAACCGCATGGCAGAAGCCTACCGGCGAAGCGGCACGCGGTCTGTGGATGCAGAGCGCGGACTCCAAAATCTGCGTGAAAACATGGAGCAATTTGATTTGCAGTGGTATGGCAGCAAGGCCCGACGGGAAGTAGGCGAAAAAGAAGAACACCACTCGTTGGGGCAATATCTGTACAAGGCGGCCGCCGGAGGCGGTGTGCTGACCTATGGTCCCACTGCCACACAGCGCCAAGCCGCGGAATATGCCAGCCAGTTGCTTTCAGAAAAGGAAAAAGCGCTTTCAACCATTCGCGAAAACATGGAGCAACTTGGAAGTTTGTTGAAGCAATCCGGTGTAGCCCATTGGGAAATTCACTGATGATGATACCCGGGCTTCATGGCTAATCACTATCAGACGCTGGGTGTTACACGCGGTGCTACTTTGAGCCAGATCAAGGCGGCCTATCGTTCCAAAGCACGTGCATCGCACCCCGACCACAACCCGCATCCGGATGCGGTTCGAAGGTTTGTAGCGGTTAAACGAGCCTATGAAGTGCTGAGCCATCCCAGGCGACGACGGCAGTATGACTTGATTCTGGACGGTGTGCGCGTGAGGAGTACAAAAAGCGGAACATCCAGGCCCGCTCCTTCTCCGCCCAAAGACGACCGCAAATACGGCACGCGGCACCGCTACACCCATCCACCGCCTACGCGGGCTGAACAAGAACAAAAGTACCGCAGGATTCTGGCCTATTACAACCTGTTTAGCAAGCAAGGGATGCAACTACCCCGCAAGGAATGGTGGAGCCGGTTTAACCAGGTATTGCGCAGGTGGGCCCGCCGCGAGCCCGGCAGTGGTGGACTCTTGGGAGCCATGGTAGCAGTGGTGCTCGGCGTGTATTTACTCATCCGCGACAATGAGAATCCGCTGGGGATTTTCTGGTTGTTCATGTCGCTGTTTTTTCTGCGCTCTGCATACATTAACACGGTGCGGAATATCGCGAGGGGTGAGATGAGGAGGTAAGTGCTTTCAATATTGATCACTAAACGATCAATTGCAATAATAATTATGTGATTATCAATGCACAAACTCTCCGTCCTCGTTGAGCATTCCGTAGCGCACGGTACTATCGTAAAAAGTGTGTATGTACAAATCTTGTTCATTGATGTCCGCAAAATTGTACACCGCAATACGGCCTGCTTTGCATGAGTAGGATGTAGCGAGGGGCAGTGCGACGGATACGCTCCCATAAAAAAAGGCCGCCTTTAAAGGCAGCCTTTTATGCACAAGAAAACGGTTTGCTATTGAACAATCACCTTGTTCTGTGAAATGATTTCACCTGCCGAATTAACCAAATTTACGAAATACATACCCGCAGTTAAATAGCTGGGAAGCATAAACGTTCCGCTTGAAGCTATTTGTTGATTAACCGCAACGTGATGCACTTTCTGCCCCGAAACATTGAAAAGTTGCACCTCTGCTACAGGTTGGCTGGTATTGGCACGAATATTAATCATTTGGCCCGCAACGGCCGGATTGGGATAGATTTCGAATTTCTCCTGTTCGTATTGGTACACAGATGTTGGATCCTGGCCCAATTCCGCTGCTGCTGAACGATAATCCAAAACGCCCGGCGAATTACCCTCAATATACATGCTCAGAAGCGGCGAACCGAATCCGGGAACATAAGCCACGTAAAAACTATCAACTGCCGTTGACCCTTGCGTGAGACCGAAAGCCCCCATCAGTGGCGCAGGAGCAGGATCTCCGGCGAGGAATACACTGTCCACTGCCGTTCTCACCGCACGTACAAGATAACCGGGGATGGGAAATGATGGATCACCGAACTCATCGGCAATAATAAATGAACCCGCGCCAACCACATCGCGGGTTTGGGTGAAGTAACGTACCTGCTGACCCGGGGTTGCATTGAGACCGAAACCAGCTACAGTCAACTCAAAGTCCATTGGAAACTCATACTCCATCACCCACGAATCCCCGTATTCAAAAGGAAATGACAAGAAGTCGTAATTGCCCGGGTAGAGGTAGTTGCCGCCCACAAAGCGCAATTCGTCGTTGGGTCCTCCGGTAATCGAAGTAATGGGATAAACCACGTCCGTAATCGACCGGCCGATTGCTCTGTAGCTGGTTTCATCAACCGCCTCGTATTCGAAACTCCCAATAAGGAAGCCCTGAAAGATCAGGTCACGTTCACGGTAGGTCAATGCACCCGGAAAATCAGGATTACCAGTAGCGTCCATGTATTCCCGTGAAACTTCGCTATCGGTTAGCGCACCGGAGAAATCCCAAAGTTGCCCCTCACCGTGTGAAGGAAGGTCAAAGCCGGTGCTGCTGAGAATAAAATTGTCCGTAAAAGTGGCTTCCCGTGGAAAGTCATCATGTGTAAACTGAGCCACACCTGCAGTTGCAAAGGCGAGGGAAATGGAAAAGAGTAGCAATTTTTTCATGTTGATTAGGATTTGAGGTTTGAATTAAAATGACTTCGCAAAAGTGTGGGATTGCGGGGTGCAAGAGGTATCAAAAAAACACCAAATCGTATCAATTTTCGTTCGTTTGATGCGGAAATCCGCCATTTACAGCTGCTTGTGAGAATTGCAGAAATAGGAAATCATTCCTGCCGCAACATCGACCCCGGTGTTTTACCGTAGTGCTCGCGGAAGCTTTTCACGAAGTAGGCCGTACTGCTGAATCCGCATTGATGCGCCACTTCGGATACATTGAAATCCTCATTCTCGAGCATCACCAGCGCTTTTTTCAATCGGACATGCTGCACGTATTTGTTGGCGGTAAGTCCGGTGATTGATTTCAATTTTCGATTCAGTTGCGGAACACTGAGCTTCACCGAATTGGCCAGAACAGATACGCCGAATTGCGGGTCGGCCAGGTGGTCGTTAATGCAGGTACTGATTTGCTCAATAAATTCGTTTTCGACCGGATTTCCATTCAAGGACTTGAATGACAGCGTGGGAGATTCCATGAGCCGGTTGCGCAATTCAATCCGCAATTCAATGAGTTTATGAATACGTAGATTCAGCTCTTTGGCGCGAAATGGTTTGTGGAGATACTCGTCGGCACCGGCTTCCAGTCCTTCCATGCGGTGCTCCTGCTCTGCCTTGGCGGTAAGCAATATTACCGGAATATGGCTGGTGCGCACATCCTGTTTGAGCAATTTACACAACTCAATTCCATTCATCCCGGGCATCATTACGTCAGAAATAATCAACTCCGGCACGTGCTCTACCGCCATTTCAAATCCCGCCTGTCCGTTTACAGCCTCAAGCACCTGAAACCGGTCAATAAGCTGCGACCGGATGAACGCGCGCACATCCATATTGTCTTCAACCAGCAGAATAGCGGGTCGGGTGCCCGGAGCATTGGCCTCATATACTGCCGTATCGCTCTCCATTTCGGCCACGTCGTCTTTTACCAGCGACAAATCTGCTTTGGTGCTGATCTTCCTTTTGCCTTCTCCGGGGGCAATATCAGCCAGATCCGTAGTTTGCAAATGGGCGCTACCCTTCTTAAATTCCAGCGTAAATATCGAACCTTTTCCAAGTGCACTTTCTACAGTCAATTTGCCCTGATGAAGTTCAGTCAGTTCTTTGGCAAGGCACAATCCAATGCCGCTGCCGTCGGCGCCCGTGTTCTCAATTCTGAAGAAGCGATCAAAAACGAAGGGCAAGCGATCTGCCGGAATGCCCTCGCCGGTATCCTTTACATGAATTTGTACTGATTCTTTCTGCTCAACCACTTCCACGGAAACTGTCCCGCCGGCTGAGGTAAATTTCAACCCATTGGATAGTAGGTTGTACAGAATAACCTCCATTTTTTCGGTATCGAACCACAGTGGAATGTGTTCGTTGTCGCTGCTAAACCGCAGTTCAATCTCTTTCAGTTCGGCCAGTGATTCAAACGACATCAAAACCCCTTTCAGGTAGGGAGTGACATTAATCTCCTGCACACTCAGCTTCACCTCATCCCCTTCGATCCGCGCAATATCCAGCAATTGATTAATCATATTCAACAGACGATTGGCATTGCGTTTCGCCAATTGAATGAGATTCTTTTGGTCATCGTTATCAGCGCTTTCGTTCAATTGTTCCAGCGGAGATAAAATCAGTGTCAGCGGGGTGCGAAACTCGTGCGAAAGATTGGTGAAGAATTTTGTTTTGACGTCGTTAATCGTCTCCGCCCGTTGTTTTTCATTTTCCAGAGTTCTCACCGCCTCGAACAATCGGTAAAAAACCAGCAAAGAGAAGAGGACTGAACCGATCTGAATGCTGTGCATGGTGATGAAATTCTGCGGAATAACCTGGGATAGCGCCAGCAGATAGACCACAGCAGTTAAGACCAATATTGACAGCGATACCAGCAAATTGACGGCTGTGGGAATCCGTCGTCGCGCGAGCAACGCAATTGCGGTTATTATAATCACCAGCCACAACATTATGAGGCCATTATGAATTCTAACCGATAGTAATTCCTCCTGAGTAAAAAAGTGATGAAAGTACCTATTGGTTACCGTAAAAATGGTGACAATCAGCAACAGATGGTAAAAACGCGGCATGTGCTGCCGCAACTTCATGTAGTGCGAAATAAAAACAAACAAACTGGTGATCAACAACGAAATACTAACACTCTGCATACTGAACACAGAATCTGCCGGGACATTAAAGACCAATACCCCAAATACGTTTTTCACCGCGAGGAAATAAAATGTAAATGCAAGGTGCACCAGGCTGAAATAGACGAACGACCGATCGCGAATCAACAACCAGCCGAAAAAACTGAGCAGGGCAAACATCAGCATCAGTCCGGCGTAAAAAGCTTGCCCGGTGTACTTAAACATCAGTTCGGCAATCATCATCGGCGTATCCTTGACGTATAATTCCGCCAGATGACTGTTTGTCACCTCTTTAACATGTACTTGTCGCACATAGAAAGTTTGTGACGATTGCGCAGGAAGATGAATATGCAGACTGTTATTAACCGATGGAATCTGCTTCTCCACTGGCTTTAAGGCTGCTCCTGTTTCCGAAAAGTGTTTAAGCTCATTGTTTCCGGTGACGTAAAGCGCAATGGAATCGGCCAGGTGACAAAAGGTAAATGCGGCCGGAATGTCGTAAGGCCCTTCATTGGTCACACGAATCTTTTGCCAGGTCACCGCGGGAAAGGCTATGGAGCCGAAATCCTCAATAGAAGTGAATTGAATATCCGGATTATGGAGAACATCTTTAATGCTGTGGTTTCCCGTTGCGTCGTACCACACCTGAAGGTAGCTACTGATATTAATCGTGCGGTCAAGCGGTTCTGTAATAACATATTCAGTGGATTGAGCTGATGAAGTTGTTGGTACAAACCACACAAACAGCACCACCCAAAACCGGAGGAGTAAATTCAGGTTGTAACTGAATGGCGCTTTACCCATTGAAACCATGTCTGCCAGTAAAAACAAAAGGACGGTTTAATCAAACAAGCTGCTAATATAGACTTTTCACTGTCTGACTGCTGTGGGATGTGATTTCGTGGTCAGAAACAGCGAATTTTATGCAACGTGATTAATTGTTGCAAAATTTGCGTCGAACAGGAGGGGTTTTCGTTGCAAGGCTTTCTTTTTGGCGACAATTTCTTAATACCCAAATTATGCACTAGGAGGAGCGATAAGCTCCGAACTACGTGCGTTAGTTGGGATGTAGGTGCCACTGGAAAGCGCGCCTCTGTGGAGCATCAAGGTTCCGGAATCAATTGTCATGGATTCAGAGCGCTGGTTTGATGTGTATCCCAATCCCGCTTCGGATTTTGTTTTGATAGACTTTGGATCTCATCAACAACCTTCGGATGTGGTTGTCTACAACAAGATTGGACAGATTGTCTGGCAACAATCAACTCAGTCTTCAAACCTGCTCCGCATCAATACTTCGGACTGGACTCGCGGAATGTACCTCATCAACTGCTTAACGAACAAGGGGTGGCAATGCAGTAAATTCTTGAAGTTGTTACACCCAATCGAAAATCTTTCTGTCCCGATTCAGCGCTTTGGGAGGTTTTGATTCTGAGCCGTATAATATCCCTTCTGGAAACACCCTTGGATAATATCGGCGAAAAAGGGTACGATTCGACACTTTTCCAAAAAAGTGTATTAAGCCCATTTCTTTCCTATCACTGCACAAACTCTCCGTCCTCGTTGAGCATTCCGTAGCGCACACTGCGTAGCCATTTTAATCCCATGGTTCCGCGGCCAAATTCAATTTCCACAATCCCGTTTTTTCTGGGCGGATACCTGGTTTGCGTTTTGTCAATGGTCCTGACAAGTTTCTGATCCTTGTAGGCATCGTTTTCAAAAACCAGCAACGTATAGTCATCAGGGTCTGTGGATATGATCTTGTGGTATTCAACATCTGCATCACTTGAATCGAGTACCTGATTGAGAAACATGTACAACGAAACAGAAACGAGTACTACTGCAGCAGCATAAAACGGATACACTCCAAACTTCATCACACGCCGATGAACGATATACTTCCATTGAACCCCTCCTACAACAAGCAGCGCAATAACTCCAATGATGATAAGATACTCCACACTAACTACTGTATTTTCCAGGTAATACAGGCTGGCTGCAGAACAGAACAAAATAGAAAGCGGAGTGAACAGATAAAACCGGTTGTAAGTGTTTTCCGGATAGGTGTTTTCAAGCTTGATGGGCACGGGCACACGCTGAGCATGAACATTGATTCTCTTTTTAAAAGTCTCGGTGAGTTCATAGTCGCCCCGCTCATTCAAAGGGTTTTGGTTCAATAGCTTGCACAGGTGATTGAACACATCAGGTACCTCTCTGGCAAATTCCGCAGGCGATTCAAAAAAGTGCTCCACGCACACGGCAAAAAATTCATGCTTGTTGGTGCCACCATAAGCACGCAAAAAGTCGAGCTGCCGGCTTCTCAGCTGTTGAAATGCGGGTCTGCTGATTTCCAGCCAACGCTGAATGTATGAGCCAAACCGAAGATCAAACCCAAACGATTCAGCATCTCCGAGTTTCAACGCGTGGGCCATTTCGTGCAGTCCGAGGTTCAGGTTGTCATTGTCATCCCGGTATCCTTGAAGAAAATCTTTCCAGCTCAGCAGCATGTAACCTTTGGGCGAAACAGCTCCTTTCATGCTCTGGCCGCGAAAGCCAAAAACGAATGGCTCCGGATAGATCCTGATTTCATGCAAAAACCTCATGGAGAAATCCTTTAAACCAAAGGTAAGCTGCACCGCAGAGGCACTGATAAGGAGCTTCATGGGGCGCGTTATGGTTAAACCTCCCATTCCAACAAACGATTTGCTTTTGCTGTATGCCACTACCCGCTTAATGAATTGCGACCGACCGTCTGGGCTCAATTCGCGGAAATAGCTGATATGATCGCTCAGTAGTTTTTCAATGTTTTGGTAATCACGTCGACTGATGTTGTTCCTAAAAAGCACCCTGTTGTAGTAAAACCCAAGAATATCCAGCCAAAACCACGAAAACAGGGCCGCAAACAATGCCAACACGCCGAGAAAAACAAGGTGGTAAAAAGCCAGGCTGATAATGTCCGTGTACATCAGGTATTGCGAATTCACCGTAAAAGTAGAAGATTTGGTTCGATGCGCTTAAGGTACATGAATGCTGGTCTCAATAGAACAAAGGCTGCGCTGTGCGATACCATTTCTCTTTGGCTATCTTGCCCCTCCAAAATTGCAATGAATGACACAAAACGCCAAAAAGAACCAGCCTTACTTTGGACTTGCGCTATCGGTGCTTTTTGTCTTCCTGGGTCTTTACCTGATCCGAATGGAAGAGCCTCCGTTAAACATCCCGCTATGGGTGTATCAACTTGCCGGCTGGCTCAACATCATCTTCTTCGGCGGCCTGTTGTTACTTTGGGGCGCGAAGGTCTTAAGAAAAAAATGAAAACAGGGCCTCTTCCGCATCCTCCCTGGAATCAGTCCAACAAAAAACGCCTGCTCCGTATGAAGCAAGCGTTTCCTTTCAAGTGTGTGCCCAGGACTGGACTTACCGGAACGTGTTTTTCAGCGCTCCGCTGTCGCGGAAAAACATCGTCCGGCATAGACCTCTCGTCCAGTCCAGCAAAATTCAATGAAACAAAAAACGCCTGCTCTGTTTAAAGCAAGCGTTTCCTTTCAAGTGTGTGCCCAGGACTGGACTTACCGGAACGTGTTTTTCAGCGCTCCGCTGTCGCGGAAAAACATCGTCCGGCATAGACCTCTCGTCCAGTCCAGCAAAATTCAATGAAACAAAAAACGCCTGCTCTGTTTAAAGCAAGCGTTTCCTTTCAAGTGTGTGCCCAGGACTGGACTTACCGGAACGTGTTTTTCAGCGCTCCGCTGTCGCGGAAAAACATCGTCCGGCATAGACCTCTCGTCCAGTCCAGCAAAATTCAATGAAACAAAAAACGCCTGCTCTGTTTAAAGCAAGCGTTTCCTTTCAAGTGTGTGCCCAGGACTGGACTCGAACCAGCACGCCTTGCAGCACTGCCGCCTGAAGACAGCGTGTCTACCAATTTCACCACCTGGGCATAATCAATACAAAAGAACAATTTCAATCGAAGTTTACCCTGTGTCGACTCCCGCAAAAACAGAAATCTATGATTTCGTCTTTTTGCGAGGACCCCGAGCTTCAAGCGGTGCGCAAAGCAACGCGAAGATGTCTCGGGGCAATTTCACCACTTGGGCATTATTTCAGTACAAAAGAACTTCTTCTGAAATTTCGGGAGGCAAATGTACAGTATTTTAACGTCCACTCCTTTTGCCATGCAGAAAAATTGCGTTACAATGATGAATTTTGCACGCAGCCATGAACAACAGCTTTTTGTACTATAAGTTCTACAAACCTTTCGGCTATCTGTCTCAATTTACAGATGAAGACGGGAACCCCGGTCTGGGTCGCATCCTTAATCTTCCCGGGGATGTGTACCCGGTTGGTCGCCTCGACAAAGACAGCGAGGGCTTGCTGCTTCTTACGAATGACAATGCTCTCAAAAGCAAACTGCTCAATCCCGACGAGGGCCATTCCAGAACGTATTGGGTTCAGGTAGAAGGAGAAATAACAAAGGAAGCGATCGAGCAACTCAACCAGCCTATGCTACTGCGGCTGAAGGGCAAGGAATACCGAACCCGAAAAGCAAAAGCAACCATTGTGTCAGCACCCAGCCTGCCAGATCGCGATCCTCCCATCCGATTCAGAAAAATCGTACCTACCAGTTGGATGGAAATAACCCTCACCGAAGGTAAGAACAGACAAGTGCGGCGAATGACCGCAAAAACTGGTTTTCCTACCCTCCGTCTAATTCGCGGTGCGTTTGGAGACATTCGGCTGAACTCGCTTCAACCCGGAGAGATTGTTCCGCTATCAAACAATGACTTTCACCTGTTAAAAACTTAAAGCCATTCACAGTCCTCAACTACCAACCTGCCCCACCCCACAAGTGCGACCGTGTGGTTTTCAACCGGCAATCACCTCAAAACTTATTGCGTAAAACCGAGAGTACATAATCGGGAGTTCCGTAAATTTGCCGAAAATTAATTGCTATGGAGCACAAGCCTAAACCCGGAGCAGGTCAGCTTTTTCAAAATCCGGCTCTTGAGTTCTTAACCAAAACTCCGGCTTTTATCGCATACACGCTTTATCCTGCCGTTGCGCTGTTCATTTTATACCTCGGTATTGTCCGAAATGATTTCAATATCTGGATGGTACTTGCTGTTTTTGCGGGTGGCGTGCTTTTCTGGAGTTTCTTTGAGTACATAGCCCACCGATACGTGTTTCACTGGGTATCCAACATGGCTGGAGCCAATCGCTTTGTGTACACTGTGCATGGTATACACCACGATTACCCGAAAGACAAGAACCGCCTCATCATGCCTCCTCTTGCATGGCTGACGATTGTGGTTGCCATCCACTTTCTTTTGCGACTGGTTATAGGTGAGTGGGCATTCCCCTTTGAAGCAGGGATGATCATCGGCTATCTGGGGTATATATACGTACACTATCAGGTGCACACCAACAACCCTCCCAAGTTCATGAAGAAGCTCATGATTCATCACGCGCTTCACCACTACAAGTACCCCAATCTGGCGTTTGGCGTGTCATCTACACTTTGGGACCACGTTTTTGGCACCATGCCACCGAACGAGCGCCCAAACATCCGCAACGCCAACAATCCCAATTTCTAAAGGGGTAACATTGAACGTATCTACGCGCAGGAGCTCTTTGGCCTTTCAAACTTAAGGTCACTTTAGCATTATGTTCAGGTTGAATTGATGTAAATTGCAGACGAAACCATCATTTAACCTGACCTGTTGTGAAAACCAAGCTGTCGCTTCCCATCCTACTGATTCTTTTATGTAGCGGATTTCTGCAGGCGCAGGTCATCATCAATGAGTTCTCCTGCAGTAACCTGCACTTTTTTCAAAACGGATTTGGAGATTACAACGACTACATTGAACTGTACAACAATTCTCCCAACCCTGTTGATATCGGTGGACACTATCTCAGTGACCGTTTTACCAACCCCATGAAATGGCAGATCCCGGCCGGAACAACTATTCAACCATTTGGTTTTATGGTGTTTATCTGTTCAGCGAAATTACCCAATGAGCAGTGGGATGGCACTTACTACCACACAAATTTCAGGCTGACCCAAACCTACCAGGAGGATGTTGTTTTTTGTGATCCCACGGGTACCATTATCGACCATTACTGGATGGAACACCCCACCCAGATGAACCATTCGCGCGGGAGGAAAACCGACGGTGGTCCGGAATGGGGGATTATGGTCAACCCAACACCGGGGGCTCCGAACATCAACGTGTACGACGATTACACCCAAAAGCCGTTGATAGATATTCAGGCAGGTTTTTACACTGATGAACAAACGGTTACCATCTCCACCCCTGAACCGAATGTAGTAATCAGATACACCACCAACGGAACCAAACCTGATGCTACATCACCTGTTTACACCGGCCCTCTCACCATTGCAGCAACCACCACAGTGCGAGCGCGCGCCTTTCCTGTTGGTGGCTCCGGCGGAGGTGCAACCGTATTTTGCGACCAAAACCAGGGTGCGGGCAATCAGGGCTTTCCCTCCAACCCCGGCTGCGAAAGCACCGTTTGCGGTGCCGATCCTTTCTGCTGCAACAATCAATGGGACGGGATTTGCGGAACTGCAGCCATTACCACTCCTGCCTGTTTGCTCTGCTTGTCGCCTGCCAACGCCGTGTATTGCGATGAAGCCCAGGGAAACGCTGGTTTCCCCATGCATCCGGCCTGTCAGACCGCTATTTGCGGGGCCGACCCGTTTTGCTGCAACAACCAATGGGACGGTATCTGTGCCAACGATGCGGCAGGCAATCCCGCTTGTGTGGAATGCTCCTCCAACTACGACCCCGGGTTTGGAGGCGGTGGTGGCGTCGCAAATCTCTTTCCGGGGTTCACGGAAACCAACACCTATTTTATTGACGAAGCCTTCACTTTTCGCACAGTAAGCCTTTCAGGTCAGCTCGGGCAATGGAACGCCGGTGGCGGTGGCGGTTGGATGAATGTAAACGGAAATTGGCACAACCACTATGACGTTTGCCTGGAGTACTTCGACGAAAACGGCACATTTATCACGGAACAGGAAGGAACATTACGCAGACATGGAAATGACTCATGGGCCTATGCACAGCGTGGTTTACGCTTCCACTCCCGCGATCAGCAAGGCTTTAGTAATTCCATCTACCACCCCCTGTTTTCCATGAAAGACAGGCCCAATTACGACGTGATTATTATGCGTGCAGGAGGGTCTGACAATTACCCGGCGTTTCCAGGGCTACCCACCGTCCACTTTAGAGATGGATTTGGTCAAACAGCGGCACAGTTAGCAGGAACCGAACTGGATGCACGAACTTTCGAACACCAGATAACCTTCCTGAATGGCCAATACTGGGGTGTGTATGAGCTCCGTGAACGCGTGGACAAAGACTACACCGAATACTACTATGGCCAGGAAGAACGGTTTGTGGACCTCATGAAATTCTGGGGCGGTCTGGAAGAACAATACGGCTCCAGCGCAGCGTGGTTTGTACTCCACAACTTTATCACAACCAACGACATGTCTGTTCAAATCAACTACGATTACGTTACGACACAACTCAACCCAGAGTCTTTCATTGACAACTTTATTGTAAACACCTACTTCGTTAACACCGACTGGCTCAACTGGAATGTGATGTGGTGGCGAGGAACGCAGGGAGCAGGAGAGCGCTGGCGTTATGCGCTTTGGGACATTGACAACATTTTCAATCTCGGTCAGAACTACACGGGTTGGTCGGGTACTGGACCGTATGTCAATACAGTGTGCGAGGCTCAGAACATGTTCCTTAACTGGAGTGCGGCGAACGGACATACTGCCATGTACGCGGCCATGCTCGACAACGAAGGCTTCTTTACCCAGTACCTCAATCGCTACGCAGATTTGCTCAATACAGGCCTGCATTGCGATACATTGGTAGCCTTGCTGGATGATTTTGAAGCAAACATGTTGCCCGAAATGCCCCGCCAGATTCAACGTTGGGGAGGAAACATCACTCAATGGCAGAACCGAATACAAGACATCCGTGATTTTATCTGCCTGCGTTGGGAAATTGTGATGCAACAGATTATTGACTGCTTTGAGGACGATTACGATATCTCAGGCCCCTACGATGTTACCGTGGTCATTATCGGTCCGGGAAATGTGCAACTCAACACGGTGACCATTACGATGGGTCCCTGGACAGGCACCTATTTTGGCGGGTTGGATATGGGACTTACTGCCGTGCCTTTGCCCGATTCCGAATTTATACAGTGGGAAATCAATAACAACTTTGTGGGGCAAAACCTGCTCGATCACAACCTCCTCCTCACCCTCAATAGCAATGATACCATTTTTGCTTTTTTTGAGTGGATTGACAATCCCCTCCCCGTTGAATGGCTTTCTTTTGACGGAAAAATCATTGACCAACACGGCGAGCTTTTCTGGTCAACTGCAACCGAAGTAAACAACAGCCATTTTGAAGTGCAACGCTCTGAAGATGCCCGCAATTTCAGCACAATTGGAACAGTGAACGCCGCGGGAAACAGTGTCAATATATCGAGCTACCAATTCACCGACCGCGATGAACTGCAAGGCGTTCACTATTACAAAATCAAGCAGGTGGATTTTGACGGCTCTTACGATTTCTCCAACACCATTGCGCTCAACTATGGGTTGAATGAAGGCTCGCTGTTGGTGGCTCCCAATCCGAACAAAGGAGTTTTTCAATTGGTAAATCGCAGCGACCAGGTGCTGGAGCTCATCCTACTTACTCCACTTGGTCAGGATTTACGCACCCTCACGCTGCAGCCATACGAAAATCAGCAGGTAAACATTGAAAACGCCAGCAGCGGAATCTACATGCTACGCTATTACCAAAACGGTAAAATCCATCACCAGAAAGTAGCTGTTAACTAATCCGGAAATGGCTTGTAAAACAGATGTTTTGCGAGGGCTGACTAATCCAGAAGCTTGAACGACACTCCGGCCATAAAATAGGCCATCGGCCCTCCGAACTCAGCTGTAAGTGCAATGTTGGGATTGAAGAACCAGCGACCTCCCAGTATGCCTCCAGCCCTGAAGCGATTGGTGTAAAAAGAACTGACTTCACCTCCGCTGTAAACAGAAACGTAGATATCGAAAATATCGCCCTTCAAATCACCAGCTACTTTATCATTAATGAGCTGCCAGAAATGAAAGGAACCACGGCCGCCAAAACCTGTGGCTACACTGTTGTCCCTGAAAAGGAAACCGCCATATGCCCCCAGGCTTACGTAGTCGTGGATACCATAATCGAAATTGAAAGTAAGCGGTAAACCAAATCCAGAACGGGAAGGTCCGAGATGGTATCCGTAATTCCCGGCACCAACTCCTACGGTTGCAAACAGGTTTCCGGCGCGATGGCTCTGCGCATCAGCCTGCCAGGCGCTGAAAAACAACAAACTGATAATAAGGATCTTTTTCATGTTTTTTGAGATTTTTGGGCGGCAAATGTAGCAATGTATACCAATCTAACCAGCAGGGTTAACCTTTGTTTAATACTTTCAGGATGTCGGTGGGTGTATTGCAAACCACCACCCTATTATGATACATTGCCACCGGCCCTTTGAGCAAATCGGGCATGCGTTTCAGATACTCAAGGTAATCACTATTGGAAAGGTCTTTACCTCTTATATTCTCCTGATAAAACGGATGAGCCTTATTGAAAACGCTTTTCCCTTCTGCGTGAAGGGTATCCATCATCATCTCAAAAAGAGTATCCGACACACGAACCTCGCAAAGATCCTGCTTGTTGATGCGCTTACCAAGTGTGCTGGCGTAAATCAAGGTTTTTCGGCTCTTTTCGTCTTGGCTGTTACACAAAATGGTAATCTCGTTCTGATTTAAATACATGGCAAACTGGTTTTGAACCGAAAATATACGCATTCAAAACAAATCACGCACTCTTACAAAAACGCAACACTTTTGCATTATGTGCTGTAATCCCCGAAAATATTACCGAAATTTGCACTCAACTACAGTAAAAAGACTTTTTGAAACCACTCTCATACGTGATTGTTTGGGGCATCTTCAGTCTGGTAGCTCCTTCTTTGTGGGGTCAGACAGAACCATGCACGGCCATTGCAAGCGGACAGGTGATTGACGATCATGATGAAACGCCTCTCTCCTATGCCATTATTGAAGCCCTGGGCACCGGAAAAGCAACGGTGGCCGATTCGCTGGCCTTTTTCAGTTTGGACGGATTATGCCCCGGAAAGCACACATTGAGAGTAAGTCATGTGGGTTGCGAAACGGTGGCATTTGATGTCGTCATCCACGAAAAGAAAAAGAACGAATTCCTTTTCAGGCTTGAACATCACCATGAATTGCGCGAACTGGAAGTAGCCTCGCGCCGGCAGAGCGTGGAAGATCGTGTAAACACAGTTCAACTCAAAGATAGTGAGCTCCAATTGGTACGGATGGAAAGTCTGGCGCACGCGCTGGATCAACTGGAAGGCGTGAGTACGCTCAAAAGCGGTCCGAACGTATCCAAACCCATTGTGCACGGGGTTTTTGGGAATCGCGTAGCTATTTACAACAACTTTGCAAAACTCGAAGATCAGCAATGGGGCTCCGACCACGCTCCCGCCATGGAATTGAGCAGCGCCGGCTCCGTAGCAGTGGTGAAAGGTGCGCAGGGGCTTGAGTATGGGCCGGAGGCCATAGGTGGCGCGGTGGTGATGCTACCCCCGGCTTTTGAGACGCAGCGCAGAGCTGCAGGATCCGTGCAAACGGGCTTTTTCACCAACGGGCGTGGTGTGTTTACCAATGCTCAACTGGGAGGTGCGCTACTACCCGGCAAACGATTGAGGTATCGCCTCAGTGGTGGCTGGAACCAAAGCGGCGACCGCCATACCAGGGATTATATGCTGAACAATACAGGTTCAGAACAAGGCAATGTTTCCGGTGCCCTTCAATACCAGTACAAAACGCTTGTTCTTGAGGCCTCTCACCACTACACCAATCAGAACTTTGGCATTCTTACCGACGCCCACAACGGCAGTCTCAGCGATTTGGCGTTGATGATAGACCGCGGAGAACCCTTTTCGAGTGATCCTTTTATGCGTGAAATCAACAACCCTCGCCAACACGTGCAACATCACACCTCTCAGTTCAGCGCCTCTGTGAAGCCCTCACACCACAGTCAGCTTGATTTGCGGTACGCCTACCAGCACAACCTCAGAGAGGAATTCGACATACGGCGGGGACGCTACAACGACATTCCAGCAGTTGACCTCAGGCTCAGAACCCATCAGGCCAATCTGATTTATACACGCGTGTTATCTTCAAACATGAACGTGAAAACCGGTTTGGAAGGACGGTATATTGACAATCTAAGCAACCCTGAAACGGGCATTCGACCCATTATCCCCAACTACGTGCAACAACAGTTAGGCGCCTTTGCTCACTGGAATTACCGCACAAACAAATGGGAAATCGAAGCCGGAGGAAGGTACGACCTGGTATCGATTGAAGGTTTTAAATGGTACCGGGCTTCCATCTGGGAAAACAACTACCAACAGGACTTTGCAAATTTTGAACAGTTTTACAATGAGTCTGGCACGCAGGTGTTTACAACCCCGGCATTTACCTACCACAACATCTCGGCTGCACTCGGCGCCACGCGAAACTGCAGCAAAAATTTTCTAACCGGATTGCGTTTGGCAATGGCTTCGAGGCCGCCCAATGCTCCGGAGCTGTTCTCAGATGGTCTCCACCTCGGAGCAGCCACAGTTGAATATGGAAACCTGGCGCTTGAAACTGAGAACGCCTACACGCTCGAAGCTTTTGGAAGGTTTCAAAAAGGTAAAATTACCGGTGATGTATCAGCATACGCCCGCTACTTTGACGGCTACATTATGCCTGAAATCAGTGGCATTGAGCTCACGGTGCGCGGTGCTTTTCCGAGAATGAACTACATCCAAACCGATGCGTTGTACCTGGGTATGGATGTTCGTATGCATGTTGAACTTCATCCGAAGTGGACCCTGCAACACGCCGGAGCGGTGGTGTACGCTCAAGATGTTCAGCGCAATGCTCCCCTGCCCTTTTTGCCGCCCGCCAACATGCGCAATGAGTTGGTATGGAATCCCACACTGGCGAAAAACTCATCGTGGATTTTTGCGGTAGGTGTTGAAAGTGTAGCCCGGCAAAACCTTGCACCTCAGACTGTAACGGTAACGGAGTTAATGGCCCTGAGCCAGACTGAAATTGAGCTGATTCGACAAAACGGAGCTTTCGACATAGCAGCCCCTCCAGCTGCCTTCCACCTGCTCAATGCGCGGGTGCAATGCACCATTCCCTGGAAAAACCGCAGCGTGGATGTGGCCATTATGGCTGATAACGTATTGAATACGAGCTATCGAAATTACCTGAACCGGTTTCGTTATTTCGCCCACGAAGAGGGCTTTAATCTTAGACTTATGTTGAACTTAAATTTCTAATAACATGAACAATCAGATTTTTTTCACTCTGCTGGCTTTACTGCTGTTGACTTCCTGCAAAAAAGAGGACGAAGTGATTTTCACGCCCCCTCCTCCCTCAGAGCATGCAGTGATTACCTCAGTTAAACTCACTTTTTTTGACAACGAAGGGGGTGAAAATGTGGAGTGGATGTACTCCGACCCTGACGGTGATGGGGGAAATCCACCCGTAATTTCCGTGCAGCCACTGCTGGCCAACCGAAATTACACCCTGTTGATTACCCTCTATAATGAACTGGAAGATCCCGCAATCAATGTAACGCCTGAAATTCAGGATGAAGAAGATGACCACCAGTTCTTTTTCCTGGTTGATAGTGAGCTTGATATCACGGTTACCTATCAGGACGAGGACAACAACGGATACCCCATTGGATTGGTAAATGAAGTAGAAACAGGCCTTGCAGGAATGGGCGAATTCAGGGTTGTGTTGAAGCACTTTCCTGACAAGACCGCCCCCAACGTGGCCAGTGGTGATATGACCAACGCCGGAGGCGGTACAGATGCTGATGTGACCTTTCAGGCTACCATCCAATAAGCAACAATACTCAAGTCGCTCAATTCATTAACCTTTTGGTGAATACTCCGATGGCCAAAATCCCGATTATTGATGCTATTGCCAATAGCCAGTGAGCTACTGACGGGAATTTTTCAATCAACCAAAGTGGCAACACCTCGTTTCTACGCTCGCGGAAGTTGGGTATCCATTCCTGCGGCATAAACTCGTAGATGTAGTTGTTGTAATCGGCGCTGCGCCATCCGGCGAGCGATGCCAGTTCATCTACCTCCTTCTGGCGACGCCTGGCGAGGTCATTGATGTACCGGCCCCCTTCGGCACAGCTTAAATCGCCCTTGGCCGGGTGACGCGTAACGTAGCGCGCCTGAAAATTCTCGCGGTTGGGTGTAACCTGAAAAAGCAGGTCTTGCGGAAATTTATCGCGCGTATAGCGAACCCGGAGGCGAGTAAAGAACACATCGCTATCGGGGCCGTATCCGCTTACCCAATCGGCACCGGCATCTTTAAAATCAGCTAACACAGGAGGATCGGTTACACAGGGGTCGCACTTCATATTGGTTCTGGGACTGACGTCCCACGCGTATTCCAGAAAAACAGCTTTACGCTGTTCGCGTTCATAGGCCCTATCGAAAACATCTTTGTAAAAGCGCCCGAAATCCTGCTGCACAAACAAGGGTATATCACGGTTGGTGGGCACTTTTACTGTTCGGTAGTTGGTGGCTTCAATGCGTCCACTGCGGGTAAAAGCATACACAATCATGTCCTGCGCATGCTCTGCATTGGCCATGCCGAGGCGCAAGGGAAGCATAAAGCGATCGCTTTCAAACTGCATCTGGATGGGCCTCAGGCTCTGGAAACCCAAGGCTTCCATTTCCTGAAGATTCACCTTCACCACAAAGAATTTCAGATTATTGCGGATATAAGGATCGAGCACTTCTTCGGCTTGTTTAGGTATCTGATAACCGTTTTGCACCAACCAGGTTTTGAGACCTGTTGACTCTTTCGCAGATAAGATCAAAATGTCGTACTCGCCGATGGTGTAGCTCGCTTCGATGGTAACACCGAGTTCTTCGGCATCCTCTTTTACAAACATATCCAATGCTTCGGCCCTGCTCATACTCATGGAAGGAAGCGCTCTGTAATAAGGCTCCGGATAGCAAGGGTTTTGGTCGAAGTACTCTACGATTCGCGGACCTGAATAGGCTTCGAGCCGGTCAAAAAGCAGCTGATTGGCAATGCGAATGTCCTGCTCCCCGAGTACAACGGGCACGGGTACCACCATGGCAAAATCCTTCACATCGCCCTGAAAGTCGCTACTCATGGTAATAACTGTTCGCCGGCCATCTCTGACCAGAATCACTTCCGACTGGTGGTTGACAAGTTTCACATCGGCCCGGGCTACGTAAAACCCGCAGAAGGCATCGGTGGTCTGTGGCGACAGCACCAGCCATCCCAGCAGACAAAAAATGAGGTTTTTCATGATATAAGTGTTTGAGGTTTAATTTGTATGTGCGTTGTTTTCCATTGAAATCTATCGGCCGGAAACCACCGGTTAACAAGGGGTGTAAGTGGCGACAACAAGACGAGTGCATAGATGGGTGCTGTGTACAAATACACCCAGTGGGTGAGTAAAAATGCCAAAACCGCCACCCCGGCCGCCCAGATGGTTCGAGCTGTTTGGTGCCGCGGGGTCGTAACCGGGTCGGTAATCATAAAGAAGGTGAAGAGCAGAATGGCTCCACTCCCAAACTGATGCACCAACACATCCACCCCCCAGCCGAGGAAGAAAACCGTTCGAATGGTTTCAAGTAGAAAAAGGGTGGCAATGAACGCAATGGCCGTACTGAGCCGTTTTACCTTAATGGTGGTAAGCATGGCTGCACCTCCGATGGCAAAAATCCAAAAGGCGCCGCTACCCCACTGCCCGGGTGAAATCCAGGCCTCTCCCGTAAGCAGTATCACGGCCACAATTCCGAAGTTGGACGGATTAAAGAAATGCTTGCCATCGGCGCGAATCACAAATTTCACCCCGATTGAGAGAATGGCACACAGCGCTGCTACCCACCACGAAGAGGCGTACAGAAGCAGGCACAATCCCAAAATGGTAATCCACGCACTTTTGTATCCGCGGGCACCTGTTAATGTATTGCCCAACCATTGGGTAAGTAATGCCGGAATGGCAAAGGCTGCCCACCGCCAAAGCTCTGCAGACCAGTTGAGTGCAAGAAGCCCATAGACCAGTAAGCACCCAAGAATGCTGATTTGCAACACGCGCGGGTCTTTGAAAGAATAAAAAAAGTTGCGTACCATAAACTGCGTTTTGCAGTCCTGTACACGCCATCGCATAGAACGTTCAAAGCACCGTGAAAAAAGTTTAATTGGCGCTCAGAAAATTTGAATAGCTGTACATTCGTAGCTCAATTCATAGCCCATGAGAACCCTGATAGCCGTTGTACTTTTTTTGATATTGTCTGCACAAGGATGCAACACCGGATACGAGATTTACAAGAAAACCGAAGGAGTGACCTTTGGCTACAAGTGGGCTGAAGCCCGCAATGAAGCCGGCGAGCGCGTTCCTGCCATCCTGCTGATGGTAAGGAATGAAAATGAACACGCCATTGACTACAAGTTGTCGGTTGACTTTTACTACGAAGGCCTTCTGCGCGAAACCGGCGAGTTGGACTATTGTGTGCCTGCCAAACGCACACGAAAGGGCAAACTCAATGGGGTGTATCTTATCAGCGATAAATTCACTTCCGATCAAATCAAAAGCAGTGACTTCAAGGTTGAGTTGAATGGCATTGAAGTGGCTAAAATTGAAAGCTGTAATCGCGAGGACTAGAATTTTGCATCCAGAAACTCGCGCATTTTTTCTCTGAACAGCGCGTACTTGCCCAAATCGTTGTGCCTTCCTCTGGGGATGGTTACCATCAACTTGTTCGGGGAGGTGGCTTTTTCGTATAGTTTAAGCCCCGACTTGTAGGGCACTACCCTATCTCTGGTGCCGTGAAAAACAATAAGCGGGTTCTTTAACTTTTCTATGACTTCATCACTTCGCAGGGTAAAGCGCAACAAAAATCCAATGGGAATGTAAGGAGCTTGTTGCTCGGCCATTTCGAGCAAACTGAAAAAGGGAGTTTCGAGCACAAGTTTGGATTGTGGGTGACGCGTTGCAAGCCGAACTGCAAAACCCGAACCGAGCGAGCGGCCGTAAATCACGATGTCCTTATCGGGGTAAAACTTCAATAGGTATTGGTACACCTCCTCCACATCGAGATGCATGGCTTTTTCCGATCGTCGTCCCTTGCTTTTGCCGTAGCCGCGGTAGTCAATAGCCAGCACATCAAAACCATAACTGGTGAGCTCCTCTGCTGAAACGGCCCATCTGCCAAGGTTGCCCGTATTGCCGTGGAGGTACAAAATCACACCTTTGGCCTCCCTACTTCTGATATACAATCCGTGAATGGAGCCATTGTAAGGTGTCTCAAGGGTTACTTCCTCGTAAATGGATGCCAGCTTGTAACCGCCCTGGTTGGCGCTGTGCACTGGAATGAAGATAAACTGCTCCTGGAAAAGGAAATACACCGTGATCACCAATCCGTAAAGAACGAGCACCACCCAGAGTATTTCCCAGAACATTTTCACAGCGGTTGAAATTACGCTTTCAGATTGGCGCGGGCAATGATGAAACCAAGTTTTGGCTGTCCTTATCAGCGGTTCTGATTTTAGTGCAAACAGATATTAAACCCGCGCGGTTCATATTTTTTAAAGTTATGCCATATACGGCGGCAGGAAATTGAGATATTTGATGATACATCAAGAAAAACTAAACATAGAGAACATGAAAACCGTCATTCTAAGTGCCGCATTCTCAATTTTCACTCTTGTAGCTTTTGGGCAGAGCGAAATCATTCAGGAGAAAATCAAGGAGCTGGAAAAGCAGGAATCATCTTTTGAAAAACAGGCTGCAAAAATCCGTAAGGACATTGAGAAGTCTGAAGATAAGGTTAAGAAGCTTGAAAAAGAGCTTTCAGACTATCAAAAAGACCAGAGAGACCAAACAACTGAGCTGTCCAACAAACGCTCCGAAATTGCGGGCTTTGATTTGAGCGCCATGCAAAAGCAGATTAAATCGCTCGAAAAGGACAGTAAAAAACTGAGTAAATCTGTGTCGAAACACGACAAAGACATAGCCAAGATGCACGCCGAAATCAAGAAGATTGAAGTGAAAATCCAACAGGCCGAAGACAAAAAACTGGCAGAGATGAATCAGATCAATGCCAAGGAGGAAGAAGTGAAGCGCCTCAATGCCACCATTCGCGATATGAACCTCGACAAAAAAGAAAAGGAAATCAAGAAATCCGAGAAAGGGCTGGATAAGACCAAGAAAGGTTACGACAAGATCAACGATGATATTGCATCCGAAAAGAAAACCCAGCAGGAATTGAAGCAGGAATTGCAAAATGTAGATATGCAGCTCAAATCTGTGCGTGAGTCGCTCAAAGCCCAGCGTGAGCTATTGAACAAATAGTTCTTGCAGTTTGAAAAGAAATGAAAAGGCACCCAGGTAAAGGGGTGCCTTTTTCGTGTTACCATTGCAATTACCACCCAAAATCAGTACCTTGTTGCCGCTAACCAACCAACAATGCTTCATTTCTGGGTTATTTTCCTTTATTGTCTCTTTGTTTCCGTGCAGCTTTCCGCGCAAAACAGTTATCTAACGCGTTTTGTCATCACAGGCTCTTATGACGAAGTACAGCAGGTTCAATTAGACTCCGCGTTGGGCTCAGCACCGGGAGCATTCATACACCGAACAACGCTTACCACCAGAAATGCTCTGCTGCTAACGGAAGGTTTCGAGCCAACCGAGGAACATATATCGAGCCTTACACAAGCACTTGGCTTAAGCCATAAATGTTTGCAGATTGAGCCTTACGCCGGCCAGCTGCTTACCCCGCTCAACATGCGCTATTGCGACCGGCCAGGCATGAACACGGATCTGCACACAGGTAGCCGAAGCGGCCCATGTTGCAGTGCTCACGCAGGTACCGGTTGTCTAGATTTTGGGTGTCAAACAGCCATTTGTAATCTGGATGGGTTTTGCTGTAACTCTTCCTGGGATGCCCTTTGTGCCGGAGCAGCGATTGATAATGCCAACCTGGGCGGTGTCTGCGCGGGTGTAACCGATTGCCCGGGCGGTAGTGGTGGCGGAGGTGGCAGTGGCCCCTGCTGTCAGGCGGGTGGCAATGGGTCACCGGGGTGCGATAATGCAGCCTGTCAGACCGCCATTTGCAACCTGGATCCTTTTTGCTGCAACAATACCTGGGATGGTATATGCGCAGGGATGGCAGTGGATAATGCAAACGCCAATGGCCCTTGCGCCGGCGTGAGTGATTGTCCGGGCAGCGGTGGTGGCGGTGGATCCGGACCTTGCTGCTTATCGGTTGGAAATGGCTCACCGGGCTGCGAAAACGGACCATGCCAAACTGCTGTGTGCAACGCTGATCCATTTTGTTGTAGTGTAACATGGGACGCATTCTGCGCCACCGAGGCCTTTGATAATGCCCTGAATGGAGGTGCCTGTTCGGGGATTTCGGACTGCCCAACCGGCAACGACGGAGGCCCGGTAACTGCCGGAGATTGTGTAAATGCAATCAATGTGTGTACGGACTTGAATTTCACTGTAGACCCTAACGGTTTTGGAAACATCAATGAGATTTGCACCTGCTGCACTTCTAATCCGTGCACCAATCCAGCAAGTGCAAATGCTGGTTGCTTACTAGCGGGTGAGTTAAACAGTACCTGGATGGTGATCAACATTCAAACCGGCGGAGTATTGGAGTTTTCATTTGGAAACCAGGTTGGAAACAACTGTTACGACTGGATAATGTGGCCCTATGACGGCAATGCCTGTACGCAAATCCTGAATAACACACTTCCCCCCGTAAGGTGTAATTGGAATTTCCCTTGTGACTCCTACACCGGAGTTGGCATACCACCTCCACCGGGAGGAAATGCCGGAAACTTTGAACCCAGCCTGAATGTAAATGCAGGCGATCAGTTTGTGGTGTGTTTTTCCAACTACAGCTCTGCGATTACCTCTGTTCCGCTGGTTTTTGGCGGAACAGCCGAAGTGAGCTGCACACCGCTGCCCGTTGAACTGATTCACTTTGATGGAAAGCCCCAGGGTAACGACGTACTTTTGCGTTGGGAAACCGCTTCAGAAATCAACAATGATGTGTACACCCTGAAAACGAGTACCGACGGAATCCACTTTTCCAACATCGCAGAGGTAAAAGGCGCAGGAAACTCCACCTCCCAATCAGTTTACAACCACCTGCACATGAACCCACCTACCGGCTGGAACTATTACAGGCTTTACCAACGAGATTACAACGGAAACAACCAATTAATCGGCGAAGCTGCGGTTGAGTTCCGGGCTGAACCTTGGAGCGTTTTCCCCAACCCTTCCACTGGGCAGTGGTACGTGGAGCACAGCGGTGTAGAGCACAACCTGCAGTACCGACTGGTGAACATGCACGGTGCTGAACTTCCTGTGGTTGTTGAATCGCAAGGAGGATTGCTCAGCATTCGAATGCGTCATTCAGCTCCCGGGACCTATTTCCTGCTGGTTGAAGACAGCCGCGGAAATCTTACCCAACGCCTCAAGCTGATTGCAATGTAAATTTGTTGTATGAATGATTCCCGCCATGAATACTGGATGCAACAAGCCATTGACCTCGCCCGCAAAGGCATGTCGGCCAACGCCGGTGGTCCTTTCGGCGCCATTGTGGTTAAAGATAACCAAGTGGTAGGACGGGGACACAACTCAGTAACATCTACCAACGATCCTACCGCACATGCCGAGGTTGTGGCCATCCGTGAGGCTTGCCACAAGCTCGGTACCTTTCAGCTGGACCGCTGTGTACTCTACACCTCATGTGAGCCATGCCCCATGTGTCTGGGCGCTATTTACTGGGCACGCCCTGAAAAAGTGTACTACGCCTGTTCAAGGCTCGACGCCGCAGAGGCCGGTTTTGACGATGAACTGATTTACCGCGAAATCAACCTGGAACCGGCTGAAAGAAAAATTCCCTTTGAACAAATCCGAACCCACGCAGCTCTGGAAGTTTTCAAAGACTGGATAAACAAACCCGACAAAACACCTTATTAGCAGCATGGTGATGAAGCCCTTGCGCAAATTACTTGTGTTGCCTTTGGCTTTTTTATGCACAGGTTGTTGGCAGGTGGTAGTTGTGAAAAAAGGAATAGAGTTGTACATGGAACTCAAGGAAGAAATCCATTACGAGTATGAAGGTGAAATTCTACGTGCTGTTATTCGTTGTGATGGTTTTTCGCACATTTGTCACTGTACCTACTACCATGACAACGGTTTGGTACATATGGACGGGCCCGTAATGGCGGATACGTGGCACGGACGGGTCATGGTTTACGACACAACGGGAGAAAAACTGGCCAGCATAGTGTACGAATTGGATCAAAGACACGGCACATCTATGTGGTTTCACACCAATGGCAAGGTTGAAGTTGAATGTAAGTATGAGCGAGATAAACTTCACGGGGGGTATGTTGTATACGATGAAGAGGGCAATACCCTAAGCCGCACCTATTACAAACACGACTTGCTGCACGGAGCACATTACGAATTTGAAAACTGGCGGGTTGTTTTTGAAGCGTGGTATGAAAACGACAGCTTGTTGTACTTCACACGTTTTGATCAGGATGGCGAAATTGTCGAAAACCAGGGACCGGAGAACTGGCGTCAAATCCTTGAAACACAAGAATGGTGAAGGCCCCTGTTTTTGGCAGAGGCCTTCAGATAGCAAACCTGTAAGCCGGGTTCTGTATCTCCCGAAGAAGACCTTCATCATTTATCTAAGCGACCTACCCTCCCGGATCGGACGAGCAGCCCTCAATCCCGGGTTTACATGGTCTTACAGCCCTCAAGGTTTACCCTCCCGGCAGGTTACCCCACCGCGACGTGAGCTCTTACCTCGCGTTTTCACCCTTATCCCGAAGCATTTCGGGACGGTATCGTTTCTGTGGCACTTTCTGTTACCGGATCGTTGCCTCACCGGCACCCCCGTTTTCACGGGGTGAGGCGCTCTGTGCTGCCCGGACTTTCCTCCCTCCCCGCCAACAATGTTGGGAGGAGAGCGATGAAGCGGTTTGCACTGCAAAGGTACGGAATATCCGCTAGCGATGATGAATCTTTACCTCCGTAGCTCCCTCATAACCATAGGTGTGAAAAGGAGCGTCGTAAAACGAACACTGCGGGTAAAATTCCAGCGCCTTCCTGATTTCATTTTTCAACACCCCCTGCCCTTTTCCGTGAATGAATACCACCTTGTCACGTCGGTCGCGAATGGCCGTTTCCATCATTCTTTCAAAGTGGCGCATCTGGATATCAATAATCTGATAAGGCTCCAGCCCTTTTTCGTCATCCACCAGTTGATGAATGTGCAAATCCACTTCCACCACATCCTCCTTTTTAGGTTTCATCGGCTTCAGGTGGCGGAATTTACGTTCAAACTCTTTTTCCTTTTGCGCATCTTCATTGCTCATGATGCGCTTCTCTACAAATCCATCCACCACGTCCTCACCCATTTTGTATGCCTTGTCCAACTCTTCCCTGCTGCTCACAGCCACGAGCTGGTCGAGCGGATAAGGAATATCAAAACCATCTTCGGTTTCTACCATGGCTTCACCGGCCTCAATGGAGCGAATGATTCCACCGCCCACGTCGTTCAAAAAAGTTACCCTGTCTCCTATTTGAAATTGCGCCATAGCTCCATGATTTCCGGCAAAGGTACACACATGCCTTTACTTTGCGCGAAAACTCATGCTAACACACACTATTTCAGCAGGCATAAATTTTCATCAAATCTATTCGCGAGTACAGATTTTGCATAATTTCGTATGAAAATACCGGATATGGACGCGGGCTCTTTCAGCTCTCCGATGGCAGCTTCTCTCATGCTTCAGCCGGGCATGCCAATGGGTATTTCAATCCAACCAATCTTCCCTTAATCTATGATTCACCCTGACACCGAACTAAGGTTCATCAACGACGACATGGGCTACGGCGTGTTCGCTAAAAAACGCCTTCCCAAAGGAACCATTACCTGGGTTCAGGATGCTTTTGACCGCGAGTTTACAAATTACGAACTCCGGCAAATGGACCCGTTTCACAGGCAACTCGCCGAAACCTATTGCTTCAGAAACGGCCATGGCAACTACGTGCTTTGCTGGGACCACGGCAGGTTTGTAAACCACAGTTTTCGCTCCAACTGCTTCACCACGCCCTACAACTTCGAAATTGCCATTCGCGACATTGAAGCAGGCGAAGAGCTTACCGACGACTATGGTTATCTGAATATTTCTGCACCCTTCAAGGCAGCCGATGAGGGGGCGAGGCGCAAAACAGTGTACCCCGACGACATCCTCACCTTTCATGAAGTGTGGGACAAAAAACTTATGAAAGTGATGCCCCATGTAACCAGGGTACCCCAGGTAATGCGCCATCTCATTAACGATGCACTTTGGCAAAAAATTGAGCGTATTGCCGGTGGGCAGGAAACCATGGATTCCATCCTTCGGTGCTATTTTCCTGAATCACCGGAAAATGGAAGGGTGCGCAAAGTGAAGCCCTAAATCCACTTTTGTGCTTTGTACACCGCCCATCAGTCATTGCTTAGCCCTCAATTTTATTACCTTTGTGCACCTTGAAAAATGCTGTAATCGCCATAGGATTTGTTGTGTTGGGGATGCTCTCACTTCCATCGTGCACAGAGATTTGCGATGCGCCGGATATTGACCTGATTAACGCTATTTTCCTGAAGCTCGACACCTCCGAAGTGGACGGCTTTTCCGAGGATGAGCTCAACAGTCTTTACATGGTGCGCTATTTCCGGGTGGAAGAAGCAGATTTTGACTGGCCGCACGACACCGTGTTCATTTATGGTAACTTTTACCGAAGCCCAAGCACCATTCGCCTGAGCAACGACCATCCATTTACCAATGACTCACTCTTTTACCCGCGTTATAACTACGCGCTGCTTTTCGAGTCGGACACCCTGCTTGAATACCGGATTACCAATATCACGCTCGACAGCAAGTACACGGGTGACTGCGCCTACGAAAACATGGTAAAAACCTTCGAGATGAACGGACTAACCGTGAATAAAAGCGGAACAACAGATACTCATACAATCACCAAATAGATACGCAATGAAAGAAGTTTATATCCTATCGGCCGTGCGCACCCCCATGGGGAGTTTTGGCGGCGTTTTATCAACCGTTCCTGCTCCCCGTCTTGGTGCTGTGGCGATTAAAGCTGCGGTAGAACGTGCAGGAATTGATGCAAAAGAGGTAAACGAAGTTTTTATGGGCTCCGTGCTACAGGCCGGACTGGGACAAGCACCCGCCCGTCAGGCAGCTAAATTTGCCGGTTTGGGCGACAACGTGCCCTGTACTACCGTAAACAAGGTGTGTGCTTCGGGTATGAAATCCATCGCACTGGCTGCACAGGCCATCGCCCTGGGCGACATTGACTGCGCCGTGGCCGGTGGAATGGAAAACATGAGCATGGTGCCTCACTACCTGCCCAACTCACGCAATGGATTCCGTTTGGGAGATGCCAAACTCGTGGATGGTATGGTACTGGATGGCCTGACCGACGTGTACAACGCACAGCACATGGGAAATTGCGCTGAATTATGCGCTTCTGAAAAGAACATCTCCCGCGAGGCACAAGACGCATTCGCCATTGAGTCGTACAACCGTGCCGCCGCCGCGTGGCAAACCGGCAAGTTCAAGGATGAAGTGGTACCCGTTGAAGTACCGCAGCGCCGTGGAGACGCCATTGTAGTGAGCGAAGACGAGGAGTACAAAAACGTGAAAATGGACAAAATTCCTCAGTTGCGTCCGGTTTTTCAGAAAGACGGAACCGTAACTGCGGCCAATGCCTCTACCCTCAACGACGGTGCTGCTGCCCTTGTATTGATGAGCAAAGAGAAAGCCGAAGCCCTCGGGCTGAAGCCCATCGCCAGGGTGGTGAGCCATGCGGATGCCGCACAAGCTCCCGAGTGGTTTACCACTGCTCCCGCTCAAGCCATCCCACGGGCCTTGAACAAAGCCGGACTTTCTGTTTCTGACATTGACTTCTGGGAACTCAACCAGGCCTTTGCCGTGGTTGGACTCGCCAACATTGCCGAGCTTGGCCTCAACCCCGAAAAAGTAGATGTAAACGGAGGTGCTGTAGCCCTTGGACACCCGCTGGGATGCTCCGGTGCGCGCATCATCGTTACCCTAATCAATGTATTGAAGCAAAACGGCGGAAAACTCGGCGGAGCAGGAATCTGCAACGGCGGCGGAGGAGCGTCTGCCATGGTGATAGAAAACCTTTAGGGTTATAGGCCACAAGCCATGACGGCCCAATACGGAATCAATTTACTTGCAGCCATACCCGGGCGGTCGGATAACAACGACCGCTCGGAAATGGTCACCCAGCTCCTGTTTGGCGAAGGCTACGAAGTGCTTGAAGAACAGGAAAAATGGATACGCGTGCGCTGCCTGCACGATCAGTACGAGTGCTGGATAGACCGCGGTCAGCACCACCCTTGTTCCCAGGAAACCTGCAACGCATCGCGGTCGGGCCGGATTTTGCTCGATACCTTCAACTACATTCAGGCAGAGGATGAAAGCCTGATTCCGTTGGGCGCCGGGGCTGTGCTGCCGGTTTCCCAACAAGGCTCAGGCATTCAGATTGGAAACCGGTCATTTGGTGTGCTTCAGAGCCTCACAACAGGGCCGATAGACCCGAAAGAACTACCCAACTACTCGCTGCGATTACTCAACACACCCTACCTGTGGGGAGGTCGCTCCACCTTTGGTATTGATTGTTCGGGTTTTACCCAACTGCTGATGCGCGCTGCCGGTGTGAGTATCCCGAGGGATGCCAGCCAGCAAATTGAAGCCGGACAAGTTGTGCAAACCCTTGCCGACTCGCAGCCGGGGGATCTCGTCTTCTTTGCCAACGACAAAAACAAAGTAACTCACGTAGGCATGCTGCTGCGGCCCGACAGGATTATTCACGCTTCCTCGCGCGTGAAGGTGGAAGCCATCAACAACGAGGGCATTGTGCACGAAACCGAGGGCAACATCACCCACCGATTGTGCGGCATCCGAAGGTTTTTTTGATTACTGAATAATGATTCGGGCGCTTTGAGACCCCGCGCGCAACAGGTACATTCCGCCCGGCAAGCCTGAAACAGGAATTTCGTAATCGCTTTCGTGCGAGCGCCTTGCCTCCTGCTGCCAAACCATCTGGCCCGCGAGGTTAAAGAGCGCCAGATGTTCCGCATCCTCTGCCACTCCCCGCACCCACACTACATCGCGCGCGGGATTGGGATACACCACCAACCTCGGGAGTTGGGATTCCTGATCTTCCTCAATGGAGGTGACCACCTCATAATCAGGTTGCAGAATATGCATTCCAATGGTCATGTTACTTAAAATGATGGTGCCACTGGGGAGAAACGGATAGGCATTCCACGAGCCGGTAAATTGCACGTTGTTGTGCTCCGGGATGATATCGTAGTACGCAACTTCCTCAATATCTATGGGCTCCAGGCTATTGAGACGTAAAACCCTCAATCCCCCGGTGTAGTTGGCCTGGTAGCAATGCTGCCCCTTGATGTACAGGTTGTGATCAATGGAGGGGATGCTGCTTTCAAAAAAGCCCACCAGATAGGGCGCTTCGAGCATTTCAACATTCCACACATAGGTGCGCGTGTTATGGCCAAAATTGGCTTCGTCCAGTTCGTCATTCACAAGAAAATAGCGGTGATCCTCGGTAAGCCATCCCTGGTGCGTGTAAGCATACCCTTCATATGTTTCACGCGCCAGCATTTGAGGGTTATCCTTGTTCGTAACATCCACAATCGTAACGGTATTCTCATTGGAGGCAAAGGCAATTTCACTTCCGAAGTAATCCGCATCCGGCCCTTGATAAACAACCACCTGCACATCATGGGTGTAGCCGTCTTCTTCAAATCCGCCAGCCGGTAGCGGGTTGAGCGGGTCCTGAATGTTTACAAAGTGTAATCCGCCGGCGTAGGTGTTGCTCCCCACCGCATAGGCATAGCCCGTTTCTTCGTTGATGGCCACATTGTGAGCGTTGCCAAAACCCGGGTAATGCGCCGACTCCTCAAACTGAACCGGAGGATTCTGAACATTGTCGAGCTGCATCAAATCAAACACTTGCATGCCGTGCGCTGAAGATTCTGCCACTACAAAAGCATAGTTGTTGTACACTTTGATGTCTCTCCAAAGGATTTCAAAGTCATGCGTTGGTAAATTGCCCAGATACACAGCATTCACAGGATCTGTTACATCAAAAAAGGATGTGCCGTTTGAACGCCCCTGAATAGCGTACTCCCGACCGGTTTCGGGACTCACCCATCCCCAGTTGTCGTTTATGATTCCTCCACCAATGTCTGCCGACGGAAAAAACTTGTACTGGTTCACGTTCAGACAGAGATTCCCATCCGAGAGACCGTCTTCGCATGGTTGCGCCGTGGCATTGAAGTCTGAAGTCAGAAAGGCTATAAGCCAGGAAACGCATAACAGGGTAGATATTTTCTTCATTTGAGCAGGTTTAGCAGAGCAAAGGTACGGCAATATTTACTTGAACCACCCTTGCCCATACAGCTAAACAACCACTGCTGGGAATGAAAGCAGGGCGCAGCACCATTCTGCCAAAACGACATGCAAAATCTTCGTTTCTATGCCATAGCGACACACATCACTTCGATAGACAAACCTTATACATAGACGCTTAAAGCCTGTTATTTATGTTTTTAAACACCACTACCTAAACATTTACTTCACACCTAAAAAAAGCCTTGGTCGGAATATTGATACATGGTGCGAAAGCTTAGAAACAGACTTAAAAATACAAGTAATGGATTTTAATAAGTTCACCATTAAATCGCAACAGGCCGTTCAAAACGCGCAAACGATTGCACTGGAGCACGGGCACAAAACGGTAGAGCCGGCACACCTTCTGAAGGGCGTGTTGCGGGCAGATGAAAACGTGGTTCCTCACCTGTTCAAGAAGCTGAACATCAACAGTGATGTGATGCAAAGGGCGCTCGACAAAATAATAGAGTCCTACCCCAGGGTTAGTGGCGCTGATTTGCAGTGGTCGCCCAAGGCTGGCCAAGTGCTACAAAAGGCCCTCTCCTACCTCAAGGGTTTTGGCGACGAGTACGTTTCGGTAGAGCACTTGCTGCTGAGCCTGGTTGAATCGGGCGAAGCTTGCGGTCAGTTGCTTCGCGACAGCGGCATGAACAAAAAGGATCTCGAAGCAGCCATTCGCGAGTTGCGCAAAGGCGAAAAAGTAACATCCGCCAGTCAGGAAGAAACCTACAACGCATTGGGTAAGTACGCCAAAAACCTCAATCAACTGGCACGCGACGGGAAGCTCGATCCCGTGATTGGTCGCGATGAAGAAATTCGACGGGTACTTCAGATACTTACCCGCCGCACCAAGAACAACCCCATCCTGATTGGAGAACCAGGCGTGGGTAAAACCGCCATCGCCGAGGGTATTGCACACCGTATCATCAATGGCGATGTACCCGAAAACCTTCAGTCAAAAGTGATTTACTCGCTCGATATGGGCGCCCTGATAGCCGGTGCCAAGTACAAAGGCGAATTTGAAGAGCGCCTCAAAGCCGTGGTGAAAGAGGTTATCGGTGCCGACGGTCAGATTATTCTCTTTATTGACGAAATCCACACCCTGGTGGGAGCCGGCGGCGGCGAGGGCGCTATGGATGCGGCCAATATTCTGAAACCCGCCCTGGCCCGTGGAGAGCTGCGCGCCGTGGGAGCTACCACCCTCAACGAATACCAGAAATACTTTGAAAAAGACAAAGCCCTGGAGCGTCGTTTTCAAAAGGTGCTGATTGACGAGCCCAACCGAGAAGACGCCATTTCCATCCTGCGCGGAATCAAGGAAAAATACGAAAACCACCACAAGGTGCGCATCAAAGACGCCGCTGTTATCCAGGCCGTAGAGCTTTCGCAGCGCTATATAACCGATCGGTTTCTACCCGATAAAGCCATTGATCTTGTGGACGAGGCAGCTTCACGCCTGCGCATGGAAATCAATTCCAAACCCGAAGAGCTTGACGAAATTGAGCGTCGCATTATGCAGCTCGAAATTGAGCGCGAAGCCATTAAGCGCGAGAAAGATGAAGATAAGCTGCAGCGAATTCAGGAAGAACTGGCCAACCTGAGTGATCGTCGCAGCGACCTCAAAGCAAAATGGGAAGCAGAAAAATCGCTCGTTGATGGCATTCAACAGGCCAAGGAAGATATTGAACAACTGAAGTTTGAAGCCGAACAGGCAGAGCGCGACGGCAATTTGGGACTGGTAGCTGAAATCCGCTACGGGCGCATCAAGGAAGCCGAAGAACGCCTCGAGTCGTTTAAGGCGCAATTGATGGAGGAGCAGAAAAACATGAAGCTCATTAAGGAGGAAGTAGATGTGGACGAAATCGCCGAAGTCGTAGCCAAATGGACGGGTATTCCCGTGCAGAAAATGCTGGAAAGCGACCGCGAAAAGCTGCTGCGACTGGAAGATGAACTTCACAAACGCGTGGTGGGTCAGGAAGAGGCTGTGGTGTCGGTATCAGATGCCGTTCGCCGAAGCCGCGCCGGATTACAAGACGACAAGCGCCCCCTCGGCTCCTTTATCTTTCTGGGAACGACAGGTGTAGGAAAAACCGAGCTGGCCAAGGCCCTGAGCGAATTCCTCTTTAACGACGAAAACGCCATGACCCGTATTGATATGAGCGAATACCAGGAGCGCCATGCTGTGAGTCGGCTGGTGGGTGCCCCTCCCGGATACGTAGGCTATGACGAAGGCGGTCAGCTCACCGAGGCCGTTCGCAGAAAGCCCTATTCAGTGGTGCTGCTGGACGAAATTGAAAAGGCCCATCCGGATGTGTTCAACATTCTGCTGCAGGTGCTGGACGACGGCCGCCTGACGGACAACAAAGGCCGCGTAGTGAACTTTAAGAACACCATCATTATTATGACCTCCAACGTGGGCTCGCACATTATTCAGGAGAATTTTGAAGAGATGAACGAGGGCAACCGCGAAGACGTTATTGAGCGAACCAAAAACCAGGTGTTTGAGGAGCTGAAGCGCTCGGTACGTCCGGAGTTTCTGAACCGCATTGACGAGGTGGTGATGTTCAACCCGCTTGGGCAAAGCGAGGTGCGCGAGATTGTACAACTGCAGCTCGCACAGCTCAAAGAGAAACTCAACGAACGCAATATTGAGCTGATTGTGGCTCCCGATGCGCTGGATTACCTCTCGCGCGTGGGCTTCGACCCTCAGTTTGGAGCTCGGCCCATTAAGCGGGTGATTCAAAAGCAGGTGCTCAATACGCTCAGCAAGCAACTGCTGGCCGGTGATGTGGACACCTCTGCTCCTATTGTGCTCGACGTGTTTGATGGGCAAATGGTTTTCCGCAAACCGCTCGAAGAGGAAATTACGCGCATGAACTAGGTACGCAGTTATAAAACATCCTAAAGGGAGTTTCGAAATTTCGGAGCTCCCTTTTTATTGGGACGTTTTGCGTAGCTTGGGCTCCAAATCGGAACGCTATGTCGTCGCGCCGCTACACCCTCAAAAAAGGACTGCTGATTTTCCTTGTGGGATTTGTCGGGGTTTGCTCCCTGTTGTTCAGCTCTTTTCCGCTCCCAACAGAGCTATTTCCCGATGACTTCAGTCTGAGCGAAACCGAGCTCAAGCTGCTAATATTGATCAATCCCACACTCTTGTTAGCTTTTTCAGTAATTCTGGGCTCGCTGCTGCAAAGGCCCACGCGGCTTACTACACCCTATTTTGACTACCTTGTGAAGTTAGAACAACGTACACTCAGTTCTCAGCCCCTTGTCCATGGGGTTGCTGGCGGAATAATTGCTGGCTTGTCCATTTCATTCGTTACATGGCTTTTTGTGCCTTATTTGCCCCAGACCTATTTGGCGTTGAGCGAATCCGTGCAACCCGCCGTCATTACGCGCTTATTGTACGGAGGTATTACGGAAGAAATACTGGTGCGGTTTGGCTTGATGACTCTTTTTGTGTGGATTGGACTCAAAATAGCACCCCGCGCCATCACCGGCGTACATATAACGGCGGTGCTGTTGGCGGCTCTGTTGTTTGCCATTGGACACTTCCCTGCGTTACTGATGATGGTGGACGCTCCCACCCCTGCGCTGATAGCCTATATTCTTTGCGGCAATCTGACGGGCGGCGTGGTATTCGGCTATCTCTACTGGAAACAAGGCCTTGAAAGCGCCATGGTGGCCCATATTGTTACCCATTTGGTGATGATTGGATTTGGGTAGGTTGTTGATTGGATGGGTGAACCCATCCCCGGCCCTTCCCTCGCGAGGGAAGGGTGCGCGAATGACATTGATAGAATATCACATTTCCGTCTCGCGGACGAAATCCTGTCCGCGGAAATGAAGTTTACATAGTACCTTAAATGAATTCGTATGTTGAAACCCGCCGCTCCCGGTGGCTCACCCATTCCACTCTCGAGAGGGCCAGGGGTGTGTTTTTTACTTGGTCAAAAGTAAGAAACCCACCCCAACACCGACCCTCAACATAACGGTCGCGTCAGATCAGCGTTTGTCGGGGCCACCCCTCCGGTGGAGGGGACAAGGGCCGCCGTTTCAATTTTGGTCACGTCCTGAAATAGGTTGACAAAACAGGATGTTAAAATGTCAACTTAAATCAGGATTACGATGGATAAATCAAAAAGATATGAAGATCACTTCAAACGTCAGGTAGTACTTGAGGTCCTTAGCGGCAGGGTCACTAAGGAAGAAGCCCGCAGGCGCTACAAAATAGGTGGAAAGTCTACGGTCTTAAAGTGGATGCGAATAATGTCTGGACTAAAGGCTTCAGCCGTTGGTACCGATCCTATCCCTATCTTGCGTTCCATGGGTAAGAAAGAAGAAAAAAACACCCCAATCGATAATATTGAAAAAGAGAAGCTTTATGCTGAGATAAAGCGTCTTCAGGCCGCACTAGAACACGCGGAGTTAAAAGGACGTGCATATCAGATTATGGTGGAAATTGCGCGTGAACAATACGGTATCGATCTTGAAAAAAAGCCTGGAGCCAAACAGTCAAAAGACTCAAAGAAGAACAACCCAAAATGAGTTATAAAACTCTTTGTGGGCTGTTTGGCAATACAAGACAAGCCTATTACAAACGCCTCAATTTTGCTGAAGAATCTCTTGCAACAGAAGAAATTATACTGGGGGCAGTGAATCGTATCAGGATCAGAGCCAGTACCCACCGATGGGGAGCAAGAAAACTCAAGGATCTTGTAAATGAGGAGCTTCTGCCTATGGGTATCCGTGTTGGCCGAGATCATCTCTTTGACCTGCTACGTGAGAACGGCATGCTGGTACGTAGGCGCAAGCGGAAGTTTTTCACCACACAAAGTCATCATTGGCTGCACAAGTATGATAATCTTATTCAGGACATGGAACTTACTGATGCTAACCAGCTCTGGGTAGCTGATATTACGTACGTGAAGAGCCAAGGGCATGTGTACTACCTCTATCTTATCACAGATGCGTACTCTCAGAAAATAGTAGGCTGGCACCTGTCGAAAGACCTTCGAGCCAGTTCTGCTGTAGCGGCTTTGAAAATGGCCCTGAGAGCCAATCAGGATATTACCGGTAAGCTGATTCACCATTCTGACCGAGGTGTTCAATATTGCAGCGAGCAATACGTTAAAATCCTTAAAAGGCATCAGATCGACATTAGTATGACTAAGCCTGGCTCGCCTCAGCAAAATGCTATTGCGGAAAGGATAAACGGTATACTGAAGGAAGAATGGCTTTATGATGCCGCCTTTGAAAACCTTAAACAGGGCAAGAATGCCATCAAGAAAATCATTTCTGTTTATAACAGCTACCGTCCTCATAACAGTCTGGGTAATAAAACACCAGAACAAATACATGACTTAGGTTTTTCAAGGCATCAAGCCGTTCGCGTTATTGGTAAAACCTATACTTACAGAAAAAGGACAGCCTGTGTAGACCATCCTTTAGAAAGCAATAACGCTTACGGGCAAACGATTATTCCTCGGGCAGTTGCTCCTCAGCAGAGCTGCCTTCCGCTTGATCGTTGTACAGCAAAAAAAGTGATAGCAGATGAAAACACAAACAAAAGTTATTAACCTTGTCTTTAGACTTGCTATAAAAGTGTCAACTTATTTTAGGACGTGAGATTGATCCGAACTTTTAAAATCTTTCCACATATGCTTCTATTGTTTCAAAACCTTCCCACTCCAAACCACTTCACCACCCGTAACACACCGCAGCACATACATCCCTGCGGGCAGGTGGCCCATTTGTAGTATGTAAGTGGTAGCGCCAGGGTTAATGGTGGTGGTGCTGTGGTGGCGGCCGTGCATATCAT
>REDV01000077.1 GCA_007695365.1 Cryomorphaceae bacterium
GCAAATGAGTAATGCGATCATTGCTTGCCCAAACAGCACGAAGAAACCGCCTCGGTTCTCTGTCATAGTGCTACCTTTACGCTTCAGCTTTTTGTCATGAAATTTTCTACCCTTCTTGCCATGTTGTTGGTGGGCACGCTCTTTTCCGGAGGCGTGTGCTACCCGCCTGCCTTGCCCAGCCGCGCAGACCTCGATAAACTTTCTGTACCCCCGGGCTTCAGCATTGAACTGTACGCCGATGACGTAAGCAACGCCCGATCGCTGGCACGCGCCCACGACCAACTGGTGTTTGTGAGTACGCGCCGAAAAGGAGTTTTGCACGCCCTTGTTGACCGCAACGCAGACTACAAGGCCGACGAGCACATCGTTTTTGCCGAAGACCTCGATATGCCCAATGGCATTGCATTTCACAACGGTGATCTTTACGTGGCCACGCTAACGGAAATTATTGTTTTCAGAGACATTGAAAACAACCTCAAGCCCAATGCACCCTATGAGGTAGTATATTCAGGTCTGCCATCAGAGCGCCACCACGGTTGGAAATACCTGGCCATCGGCCCCGATGAGAAACTCTACTTTACCGTTGGCGCGCCGTGCAATATTTGTCTGCGTGAAGAGCCCATTTTTGCCACCATCAGCAGGATGAACCTCGACGGCAGCGACCTCGAAGTGTATGCCCACGGCGTGCGCAACTCGGTGGGTTTTACCTGGCACCCCGAAACGGACGAAATGTGGTTTACCGACAACGGCCGCGATATGATGGGCGACAATATGCCGGGCGACGAGCTCAATCACGCCCCGGAAATGGGGATGCACTTTGGTTTTCCGTTTTGTCATCAGGGCGATGTGGTGGACCCCGGCTTTAAAGAATACAATTGCGACGACTATACCCCTCCTGCACAGGTGCTCGGCCCGCACGTAGCCTCACTGGGTTTAAAGTTCTATACCGGCACGCAGTTTCCCGACTCGCTGCGCCACGATATTTTTATTGCTGAACACGGCTCGTGGAATCGCACCACACCCATTGGCTACAGAATTACCCGCATCGAAATGAAAAACGGACAACCTGCCTCCTACACAACCTTTGTGGAAGGCTGGCTGCAAGGTGCCGCTGCGTGGGGCCGCCCGGTAGATGTGATGGTAATGGACGACGGATCGATGCTTATTTCGGACGACCACGGCGACAAGGTGTATCGATTGAAGTACGAGGGCTCCTAACCCATCTTCCAGCTTTTTGCGGGTAGTGACGGTACAGCAGTCCAACGCTGAAGGAGGGTAACAAAATGCTCTCGCGCTATGCTCTCTGCGCCAAGTGAAGCGAGGTGTGTGGTTTCCATCTGACAGTCTATCAACTCAAAACCAAGCTTGCGCAGCCATTGCACCAATCGAATAAACCCAAACTTACTGGCGTTGCTCTCGCGTGTGAACATCGATTCGCCAAAAAATACTTTTCCAATGGCCACACCATACAAACCACCCGCAAGTTCGTTCTGCGCATTCCACACCTCTACTGAGTGCGCGTGGCCGAGTTGATTCAAACGGATGTAGGCCCCGCGCATATCATGGGTGATCCACGTTCCGGGCTGGCCTTGCCTGGGCACTTCGGCACAAGCAGCAATAACTTCAGAAAACCCTTGGTTCATCGTTACGCGAAAGGCATCTCTGGCAAGCAACTGTCCCATGCTTTTACTCACTTTGAGCTTGTCAGGAAAGAGCACCATACGCGGGTTGGGCGACCACCACAGCACAGGGTCACCCTCGTTAAACCACGGAAATATGCCTTGTCGGTAGGCTTTAAGCAGCCAATCCGATGAAAGTTGCCCGCCCAGTGCCAGCAGCCCGTCGGGTTGGGCGTTCTCTACTGGAGGAAAGTCAGGAACACTATGTAACACTTTAATAGCCATGTCTGGTGCAAAGATAGTAACGGGAGAATTGGGTGAGTAGATGATGTGATGATTAGATGATTTGATAATTATATGATTAGATGATGTGATAATTAGATGATGAGATGATTTGATCATTTGGTTATGCGAGGTTGAGACAACAATCGAAGCCGATTTTCGCTACCCTTCCAATGCCGTACCTTTGGAGCATGCATATTTCCGAGATCGAAAAATTGCGCAACCTGCTTCAGGGGCCACTGCCGGGCGAAGTGGCACACCGCAAAATGCTGTCGTACCACCGACCTGCTGTAAGCGAGGTCATGAAGCAACCCAGGGATGTGCGGCATGGAAGTGTTCTCATTCCGCTCTACCCGCACCACGACACCATCTATACCAGCCTTATTTTGCGGCCCGATTACCCCGGCGTTCACGGCGGCCAGGTGGCTTTTCCGGGAGGGCAACAAGAAATGAATGAAACGGCTTTCGACACAGCCCTTCGCGAATCCAATGAAGAGCTGGGCATTTCACCGGGCACGGTTGAAAAACTCGGCTCTTTAACTCCTGTGTACATTCCGCCGAGTAGGTTTTTGGTTTCGCCCTTTGTGGGGGTGCTTCCTGAAAGACCTTCTTTTGTTCCTGACCCCCGGGAAGTAGCAAGCTTAATCGAAGTTCCGCTCATGCACCTGCTACATGACGATTACCTCACTCAGCGTAAAGTGTTTATCAAGGCATTCAATGTGCACATGGATGTACCCTGCTTTTTGCTCGACGGACACGTGGTATGGGGTGCCACAGCCATGATGATCAGCGAGCTCAGAGAGTTGTTGAAGTCCTAAAAAAGCAATGTGTCAATTGGTGCCTTCCTTCACAAAGAAGAAGGTGCCGTTTTCGTGCCCGAAGCCCGAAATGATCCCCAACTTGGGAATGCTTCCCGTTCTTGAGCCCTGTTCCTTCATTTTAAGCACCACGGCCTCGATGGGTACGCAGGCGTCGGAGGTTTGATTCAACAAATTCACAAATGTTTGGGCAAGGGGAGAGTTGCCTGTAGCCAATTCGTACCCCGAAGAGGAAAGCACCTGCGAAGACCGCAAGCGCGTGGCTTCCCAGTCCTCACATCGGCGAATTGTTAAATCGTCGCGGGTCACATCGGCAAAGGAAGGCCCGGCATCGCAGGCATCTGTAACCACCAATGTGTGTGTTAGTTCTTTGGAATAGGACTGCATTCCAGCCTTCAGGGTGTTGATGTTGAAGTAGCTGAATTCATCGTCGCGCCGGGCATCTACAGGAAACCAGTAACCGGTTTCGTTGAGCTGTTTGCCGTGCCCCGAGTACCACACCAACAAGCTGTTCACCCTGTTTCCACGCACCAAATCGCGCAACTCAATGCTGAAAAAGCGCTCCATATCTGCTTTGCTCATGTTCTTTTTGTGGAGCACTTTATCGATATGATAATCACCCAGGGCCCGCTGAAGGTTGGAAACATCTTTCTCAGGGCCGTCGATACTGGCGAGGGATTGATATCTTGAATTTTCGATAAACACCACCCATGTTTTACCCATCGGATTAATTCCGGCGAAAGCAGCTGCCTGTCTTCGCAGCTTAAAGCGCTCTGCGCGCTCGTTTCCGTGCACGTCAGTAGCGGTAATGGTAATATGATCTTTGTTGGAGATATCCACATGTGCCGTAAAGCGAGGGTTCAGGCGGTCAATGGGATAGCTGGCCGTTACTCCTTCCACCAAAATACTCTTGATATGGCTCTCATCGGTAATGTGACCCCGCACCGTAAGCAACACCACGTCTTCATCAATGATAAGTTCCCGCTCTCCTGCCACAAAGGGTTCGGTTACATGAATTAACGGTGGGTCTATTTCATTGCGAACAATATCAAATGAAACGGACGCGGTATTGTCGTACCAATCGGAAGTGGTCAGCTGGATTTCCGAAATATCGGAAAGCGCCAGTTCGTGGGTAAATTCCGGATTGAGTTGTTTTCGATCGAAAGCGAGGTTGTGACCATTTAAGCGAATATGCTTGATACGGCTTTGATCGTTGATGATTCCATTGATGGTGAGCGAATCTACATCCATCCTGATTCGGATCACCCCGTCTGCCCCAACTGCAGGATGATGCAATACAATACGCGGAGGGTCGCTCTCGCGGTGCAGCTCTAGAATCCGGTCGCGAGCTGCCCGATATTCTTTCTTTCGCACCTCATTGTTGTCATTGGCAATCAGCGACAAAGCCTCTTCAAAATCGCTGAGCGCCTGGTTGTGGTTAAAGATGGCCTCACTGGCCAATCCGCGTTGGTAATAGGCTTTGGCATTGAGTGGATTGGCGCCAATAACCCTGGTATAGTCTCCGATGGCGTTTTGGTGTTGCCCAAAGGTTTGAAAATAGGAGCCGCGCAACATGCTCAGTTCGGGACTATCGCCGGAAACGGCAATGGCTCTTGAAATATCGTCAATGGCCTTGGAAAATTCAAAACGGTGAAAATAAATCTGGCTCCTCAGCACCCTCAAAGACACATTATCGGGAAATATTTCGAGCCCGGTGCGGGCTGTTTCATACGCTTTTTCGAGTTCTTCCGAGCGCAGGTAAGACGACTGATGGCGCTCAAATCGTTTTAAGCGCGCCGAGACAATTCCGGGGTAGGCATCTTCAAAGAGGTTGTTTCCTTTGAGAATTTCTTCAAAACTGGCTACCGCTTCATCGTAATTTCCCAGGCTGTCGCTCACTACACCCAGCCAGTATGTATTGATGAGTGTGCGTTTCTGCCCAACAGCTGCACTGGCAGCCAGGTGCGCCCGGTAAAAATCGCCTTTGTTCAGGTAGAGTCGCGTTTGCAACTGAAGAACATCCATGTTTTTGGCATCCTGTTGATAGGCCTTATTCAAGGCTGCTTCAGCGCGATCCAATAAATTAGCTTTCAGAAAATTCCTTCCGGCGTTGGCATAAAAATCGTTTTTTTTCCCGGAGATTTCTGCGGCTCGGTACCAGTCATCACCCGCGCTAGCGAACTCTCCGAGCTTTTCATACGCCTCAGCCCTTCCTGTGAAGGCGCGTTCAAATTCAGGTTCCAATTGGATGGCTTTCCCAAAGCGATTGGCAGCTTCCCGGTAGTTTTGATCCTTCAAGTCGTTCTGGGCAATCTTCAGGTAGTCTTTCGCCGATTGTGCATTGACCTGAAAACCCGCCAAAAGCAGTGCTACCGCTAACAAAATGGAATATCCTGCATTTGGTTTCATCGAGAATAATTTAACGTCAATAGACAAAGTTAGCACTTTCATCGAACAAGCAGGCCTGGTGCACAAAATTCTTTTCAGCCTGAATCCGAAGCGCTAAAGCTTCATTCCTATGACGATAATATCATCGAGCTGTTGCACATTCCCCATCCAGTCTTTGAGGGTCTTGCGGAGAACGCCCTCTTGCTCAGCCATGTTTCTGCCATATAATGACGCCAGCAGCTCCTTAAAATTTCGCGACTTAAACTTCTTGTAATCAGGTCCGCCAAACTGATCTACGTACCCATCGGAAAAGACATAGATGCAATCTCCGGCATGAAATTCCACCTCGTGAAGGGTGAAGATTTTTTGAGAGTCGTCCTGGTAGCTTCCCACTGAAAATCTGTCGGCTTTGAATTCGTGCACCTCGCCATCTCTCACCAGGTATAGCGGGTTGAAAGCACCGGCGAAAAGGATTTTGCTCTCAGCGGGCTTGATGGCCACCAGTGCAACGTCCATTCCATCGCGGGGCAGGTTTTGGTTTTCTTTCTGTCTGAGGAACTTCTCCACTCCCTCGCTCAGGTTGGTAAGGATTTGCTCCGGGCTGGTAATGCCTTGCTCTACCACTATTTTATCGAGCAAGCTGTGACCCACCACCGACATGAACGCACCCGGCACGCCATGCCCTGTACAGTCGGCAGCGGCAAAAAGTAACTGGTCGTTGAGCTGGCTGAACCAATAAAAATCTCCGCTTACAATGTCTTTGGGGCGGTATAACACAAAATTCTCGTAGCCGAAGTCATCTATCTGATCGCGCGGCAGAAGGATAGCATCTTGTATGCGTTTTGCGTAATTGATGCTGTCCAGAATATCATTGTTCTTTTTCTCCAGTTCATCGCTCTTCTCCACTACCTCGCGGGTTCGCTCCTTTACCTTTTCTTCAAGCACACGCTTTTCACGTTGCAGATTTCGCTCCCGGATTTTCACAAAGAGGATAAACGCCAGAATAAGACCCGCTCCGCTCGCTCCGTAAAAAGTGGTGCTTCTATACCACGGTGGGTGAATCACAAAGGTGCTTACTGAACTTATTTCGTGCTCTTCTCCCCAGCGATTGCGGGCTCTTACATGAAAACGATAGCTTCCTTCGGGCAATCCCAAATACTCTGCTGAGCGATTCGGGGTCCAATCGCTCCACCGCTGATCCCGGCCTTCGAGAAAAGTTTGATAACGCACACTTTGCGGGTCGCTTAAACTGACTGTAATAAACTGAAATGCAAGCTCATTCTGATCGAACTTCAAATCCAGCTGCTCCTTTTCTTTTGCGGTGTTTCCATTTACCAACGACCTTGTTATTCGCAGTAAACCAACCTCCTTCACAGGTTTTTCCAGTGCCGGATTATTGAGAAAGAGTCCGTTTGCCGTGCCGTACCACAATTTATTGCCCGAGCTGAATGAAGCTCTTTTTCGCACTTCAAGCCCCATAAATCCGGCTGATTGTGTGTAGTGCACAAAATGCTGATTGGCTTTGTTGAAGCGTGTGAGACCGAGGTTGGAACCCAACCAGAAATTGCCTTGCTTATCCTGATCAATGGTTGAAACGGCATTGCTCAGCAAGCCATTGTTGCGCGTGAGATGTACAGGCTCTCCGGAGTTTTCAAAGAGATAAACGCCCTGGCCTTCCATTCCCACCCAGAGTGTGCCGCTATCGTCGTGAAGAAAACAGGCAGGTGTACCTGTACTCAGCAGGGTGTAGGTGGAATCGGGTGTGATACGCACGGCTCCGCGTCCCACAAACCCTACCAATAAATGACCCTCGCGGGTAGATGATACGGCCGAAATGTGATTGCCATTCAGTCCATCCCGTTGTGTAAGGCGATCAAGGCTTTCTCGCTCCCAGTCAACGCGAAGCAAACCATCGAGCGTTCCAATCCATAGCACTTTGCCATCGTGACTGTGCATGTCGGTTACCTTGTTTTGGGTGATGTATTGGTTGATGGCAAAATGACTTCTGAAACGACCGGTAGCGGGCGTAAAACTGAACAGGCCGCCAAACTCAGTTCCGAGCCAGAGCGTTCCGTCGCGGGCAAGGGCTATATCATTGATGTTGAGATCTCCCAACCCTTCATCAGTGCCATAGCGAATGGCATTGCCGCCTTTTTCATCCAGAGAAACGAGCCCTTTCTCGGTAGCCAGCCATATGCCACCACCTGCTTTGGGCTGAATGGCGTTGTACTTGCGTACCGCAAATCTGTCGGGAAGCGGGTATGATGTAAACTGAAACGACTTAAAGGCCATCATGCCGTTGTCATTGGTGCCAATCAGCACGTTGTTTTCGCGATCGGCTGTGAGGCATTGAATTTTTTCATCGGACAGACCATTGTTGCTGTTCATGGTTTGGATGTGCCCGTTGGGACTGATTACCGACACTCCGCCTCCGTAGGTTCCTGCCCATATATTGCCATTTTCATCTTCGTGCAGACAAAACACAAAGTTGTGGGCAAGTCCATCCAACACATCAATGATTTCGATATCCGTATTTCCGGGTGAATACTTGTATAGACCTCCGTTGTGTGTTCCAAACCAGCGCATTCCACGACTATCTTCGAGCATGCAGGTAAGCTGAAACATATTGGTCATTCCGCCCGGACGGTAAAAAGAAAAGGAACCGTCGTCTTCGAGCTTTTTCAATCCGGCATCGGTAACAAAATAGAGCGCTCCATCGGCAGTAACACATATGTCAAACACCCTGTCGCCCAAACCTTCTGAACCCATGTACTGCTGCACTTCAAATTTGTTCGCCTCACCGTCATACCCCTTTACACGAATGGCGCCCAATCCGTTGGAGGCAATCCAGAAATCGCCCGAAACCGACTCCTGAAAGTCATAAATATCACCCTTGCTTCGCAGGCCAGGCAGATCAACGGTTTCAAATACACCGTTGCTGTAGCGGGTAATACCTCCTTCGTAGTGGCCAAACCACACACTGCCGTTTGAATCCTGATAGATTGTTCGCACTCCTTCGGGGGCAATACCGTCGGCATCTGTATAGTTTTCAAATCGGTACCCATCAAAGAGCGAAATTCCGTTGACGGTGCCAAGCCAGATTTTGCCATTTTGGTCTTCGCACAAAGCATACACCTTGGATGCGGCCAATCCGTCTTTTACGCCATACTCCTGAAAAGCAAAGTGCTGAGCCTCTATCGAGCCGCCTGGAGCAGAACCAAGAAGCACACAAAGTACAATGATGTAACCGCGGTACATGGGCTACCTCTTTTTACGGATGAAGAAAAAAGTGCCGTCTTCGTGCCCCATGCCGCTCAAAATTCCAAACTTGGGAGTTTGCGTACCCTGACCAAGTACCACTTCGGTAACTTTACGCACAACCGCCTCAATGGGCAGACAATCATCGGGGTGATTGCTCAGCAGATTCGCAAAAGTTTGGGTAAATTGGGAGTTGTCTGAGGCCAGCTCGTAGCCCGCCGACGAAAATACCTGCGAGGAACGCATGTGGGTGGCTTCCCAGTCATCACACCGCCTGATTATCATATGGTCGCGGGTAACCTCAGCAAATGACGGACCGGACTCACAGGCGTCGGTGATGACCAGTGTGTGCGATAAATCTTTGGCGTAGCCCTGTAAACCGGCTTTGAGCAAATTGATGTTGAAATAGCTGAATTCGTCGTCACGCCGGGCGTCCACAGGAATCCAATAACCTGTTTCATTGATGTATTTGCCGTGGCCGGCATACCAAATCAACAAACTGTTTACATTGTTGCTTCGAACAAGGTCGCGCAATTCAATGCTGAAAAAGCGATCCATTTCGTCCTTCGTGAGGTTTTTGCGATGAATGGTGTTGTGAATGCTATAGCCCGCAAACGCCTGTTTCATCAGGTTTACATCACGCGCAGGCCCGTCAATACTCGCAAAGGATTGATATTCTGAATTTTCAATAAACACCACCCACGTATTTCCCATGGGGTTATCTTCGCTGATAGTTAAGCCATCCCGCCGTATCCGCAACTTTTTCGCTGCTTTATTGCCGTATTCATCCTCCGCATTTACAGTGAGATACTCCATATTGGCTATACGCACTTTGGCGCTAAAGCGTGGGTTGTGCTGTGAAGTATTAAAGCTAGCATTGACGTTGTTCACCACAATGGAGGTGATTCTGCTCTCGTCAAATATCTGCCCTTCTACATTGATATCGTATATATTACCGGCAATCCGCACTTCTCCGTCGTCGCCGGCATAGGGCGAAAGCAAGCGGATTCTCGGAGCATCAGTTTCAGTGCGTTTCACCCTGTAGAGCACCTGCGAAACATTGTTGTAGATATCTACGGCCTCGAGCTCAAGCTCTTTTGCATCGCCGGGTGTCCAATCAAACGAAAAATGGGGGTTAATAGAATCGCGAGGAATGGCTGCGGCTTGTCCATTTATCAGCAATCGGTCAATAGGGCTATCGTCCGAAATATCACCGGAAAGGGTAACCACACGCTCACCAGCCGGTATTTCTATTTCATTGAGCTGATTTACCTTGTGTGAGGTAACCTGAATTTGAGGGGGTTTATCCTCTTTTTTGAGTTGATAAAGTTGTGACTCAGCCGATGCAAGCAGCGTTTGAGCCTGTTCATCGTAGGGTGCACGCCGCAACAGCTCTCTGTAATCCTGAACAGCCAGTTCAAAGCGGTGCAACCTCTCAAAGGCTGCGGCGCGCCGGAAGAGTGCCTGGTGATCTGTTTTGTCGCCTTCAATAATGGTGGTCCAATCGGGAATGGCATTCTCGAACTGCCCGGTTTTTTCGTACACGGATGCTCGCTGCCTGATGGCTCCGATGTTTTCAGGCTCTGCTTCAATCAATGCCGACAAATCATTGATGGCACCGTGAAAATCGCGAAGCTCGGTTTTCACCTCACTCCTGATCCAGTAAGTGCGCGTAAGTTTTTTGGGTTGCTCAAGCGCCCGATTGCAATCTTCCAATGCTTCGCGGAGTTTGCCCTGCCTCAAACGGGCATGAGCGGCACCGAGGTGTGCTTCGGTCAGCTTTGGGTCGGAAAAGCGCGCCTGGTTGTAGAAGGATTCGGCTTCGTTGTGCCTTTTGAGACTGTCGAGCACCACTCCCCGGAGGTATTGATTTACCGCACTTTTCTTCCGTTTGAGCAATTTTTGTGAAAGTTCTTCTGCTTTATCCAGGTGGTCAGACTTGATTTGTGCCTGAAGGAGTTCCTGCATCACCACAAGATCTTTTTTATTGAGCTCGTGGGCGCGCTGCAAGTGGTTGAGCGCTTTGGCGTATTCACCGCGCTCCATATCAATGGTGCCGAGCATATGGCGCGCCTCCCAAAGTTTAGGGTTGATGGCTACTGCACGCTGAAAATCTCCGTAAGCCTCCGCAAGCCTTCCCATTTCGCGCAGGCTATTGCCCATACCCATGTGGGCATCTTCAGAGCGGGGGTCTATCTCTGCTGCCTGTGCGTACTGATGATAGGCATCTTCGTACTGTCGGGTTTGATAAAACTTGTCGGCTGCTTTCAGAACTTTTTTAGGCGACTGGGCACTCAGCGGTAAAACCAGGGTCATCAAAAAGATATGCAGCAGGCCGTATTTCATTGTTGCAATGATTAGTAGAGCGTTGCCGCTGGGGTAGCTTCAATGCTTCCGAGGTGAAACCGCAGAAAGCCAAATGAAGCCGACAGGGTAGCTCCGTCACCACGAAGGTAGGTAACTAAATCGCGCGAAGCGACTCCGGCCTCCCAAGTTCCGTTTCCAGCAATGAAAGTGATACCCACAGGAATTCTTGCAGCGTAGTTACCGCCAGACAGGAAACCGAGTGAGAAACGCACCCACTTGAGCGGAGCATAATCGCCTCCTAC
>REDV01000078.1 GCA_007695365.1 Cryomorphaceae bacterium
TGAGGTACGAAGCACGGAGTAGCCTGCCCCGAAGAATTTCGGGGGAGAAATCTCTCTGAAGCAGAGTCCTTAACCCCCTTCCCGCTCCAAAAACTTCACCACCAAGCTAAACAGCCCTTCATAACCATCAAAGCCAATGGTTTCGGGTACGTCGTACATGTCGTGATAGGCCGTGCGTTCTCCCAGCGTGTAGATGAAAAAAGCCGGTACTCCGTTTTTCGAAAACCAGTAATGGTCGCTGTTGGCGGCCTCACCCCGCACCTTGATTTTCGGCACCAGCTCGTGCTCTTTGTTGATTTGGGCAAGTCGTTCAGCGGCCTCGGGAAAGGTTTTTCCATTCACCACCGTAATGCCGTCTTCACCGGTTCCTACCAAATCGAGATTCATTAAAAACCTGATTTTCTCTAAGGTAACCAACGGGTTATCCACAAAATACCGTGAGCCCACCAACCCCGCCTCCTCACCGGCAAAGGCCAAAAATAACACCGTGTATTCCGGTGGATTCTGCCTGTAGTGCCTCGCCAAATCGAGCATCATGGCCGTACCGGAGGCATTGTCGTTCGCGCCGGGAAACAGCACATTGCCCATCTTACCCAGGTGGTCGTAGTGGGCTGTAATAACCAACAAACTGTCGGAAGTTCCGGTTCCGCGAACCACTCCCATCACATTTTGCGAGGTGAATTCCTCTTCGAAGGTGCTTTCTACGCTCAGCACCACCGTTTCTGCCTGTTGCCAATTCACGGTTTCGCGGTTCACTTCAATCACCGGCTGCTTAAACACGCTCGTTCCCACGCTCCAGGTGAGTTTATCCACAGGGTCAATCACGGGCACCCATGCAGCGAGCTCCCGCAAAATACCCGCTCTTTTTGAAGCGCCATCGCGATTGTACGGAGATACCGGATGCAGCACATACACAGCCTCGCCTGTGATAATGATGTCCCCCGGACGGTCGATGTAGCTAGTATCGAGCTGTATCACAGACAAATGACCGGAAAAAGACGGACTGTTGGGGTGCATATGAAAATCGCGGCCTGGGGTGAGCGCAAGACCGTCTATCTGCACAGAAACAGGTCTGCGAAAAATGTTCACAGGGTGTTGAAAGGGCTGAAAACGAACCTCATTCAAGGGCTCAACACCGAGGCTGTCCAGTTGAAAGGCGATAAAATCGGCCGCTTTTTGCAAGCCGTTGTCCACATAGCCCCTGCCTGCAAAGTGAGGGCTGCAAAGGGTGTCTAACAGGTACCGCGCATAGGTGAGATTTTGGCTCTGACCGGATACGGCCAACAACAGCCCTACCAGCAGCCCGAGACCTCTTATGACAGGTACCGTCGCTCTATCAGGCTCAGGAAAGTAAGCGTAAGTTGATCTTCTTCGTCCCATTCGTAGGTGGTCTTGAGTTCCTGCTCCACCCATTGTCGAGCCGAGCTGATATCGTTGCAGGTATTCAGTTTTTTGAGGGCCTGGTTGTACGCGTCGGCATCTCCCCCAAAAAGCTCCTTGATAAAACGGAACTTCTGGTTGAGCCCGATGGCCACAGTGAGGTCGGCAATTTTGGTGTGGCTCAGCTTATCTGCCAACGACTCAGGTCGGCCTTCGCTGGGAGGAATCACCTCCGAGCGGGAACGCGATACAGGTTTTTGAACTGGTGCAGGCGCGGGCTCCGGTGTGGGAGGTGGCACGGGCTTCGGTGCCGCAGCCCTGGGTTCAGGTTGAGCAGGAGGAGGTGGAGGTGGTGGAGGCTGGGGTAGCTCAGGTTCATCCTGCTGCTCGCGCGAAATCTCCTCGATGGAGTCAATCAGGGAAATTTGTTTGGGCGCCAATGGCTGTGGAGGGGGCGCCTGCGGTTCTTCCACCTTTGAGGCCGACGGTCTCGTCCCACCCATCCCCATCAGGTTGCGGTCTTCAATGGCTTTGTAGCGCAAAATAACCAGACGCTCATATAGCTCTCGCGCGTCGCGAAGGGTCACTTCAAACTCTTCGAGACCAACAGTACCATTGTTGATACGCGAAGCGAGTAAGTTGAGACTTTGTATTAACTCCGGAATTGATTTGAATTTTTCCATGGTACGAATATCAGTAATGATGTTGACATGAGAGAAAGGCCACATGCCTTGGAATTTCGGTTACATTTGCCATATAAGGCACGGTTTGCGCAAAGTTACGGTTTCCGCGCAGCCTATATTTGAACGCAAAAATCATTTGAATATGTTTCTGGAGTACACCCCGGCTGGTGGAGAGCGCTTAGGTTGGATTGAAGTGATTTGCGGATCGATGTTTTCGGGTAAAACCGAAGAGCTCATTCGCAGGTTGAAGCGCGCGCGCATTGCCAACCAAAAGATTCAGATTTTTAAACCCGCCCTCGACCGCAGGTATGACGAAGTAAAGGTGGTAAGCCACGATGAAAACGCCATTCACTCTACACCCGTTGAGCACTCGCGCGATATTTTGCAGTACGTGAGCGATGAACACGTGGTGGGCATTGACGAGGCTCAATTCTTTGACATGGACCTGCCTGATGTTTGCAACGAGTTGGCCAACAGAGGTATTCGGGTGGTGATTGCAGGTCTCGACATGGATTTTAAAGGCAAGCCTTTCGGGCCTATGCCGCACCTGCTTGCCATTGCTGAGTACGTTACCAAGGTGCACGCTATTTGTGTGCGCAGTGGTCATCTCGCTAATTACAGCCACCGTATTGTGCCCGGAGAAGACCTGGTGGCTTTGGGCGAAAAGGAAAGCTACGAGCCACTGAGCCGCGCAGAATTTTTCAGGTGCCTGAAGGCGGAAAAAGAGCGGGAGCAAAGCAATTCCTGAATCAGAACTGAAACCTGAAAGACGGCTTAATCAGGAAGAAGTAATGACCCTGCAACGACGGCTGATCGGTGTAGCGCCACACAAAATCCACACGGGCAAATTTGATGATATTCTCAATTCCAAAGCCCCACTCGTAATAGGGCTGACGGAGAATGGTGGTGGCCCGCGGTAAATCAGCGAGGTAGGCATTGTCTGCGCGTGCGTCGCCTATCAATGCCTTGGCAAATACAAAGGAGCGCCATTTGAGTTTTTTCACCAGCGGAACGCGATCCAGAATCCAGCCTTCAAAGTGGTGCGCCATGGCCAGTTGCGCGTATTCGTCCACATAAAACTCCATGAAGTTCATGAGGTTAAACGATAGCTGATCGTTGAAAATAATGGGGTTTGCCAACGGCATAAAGGCAAACACGTGCGGCATGTTTCCCCATGTTTTGGCTGCGTCAATGCGAAAATGAAAGTATCCTGCGTTGGCCACCGGAATGTATTGCTGCACCGCCACCCTGGCTTGCTGATATCCCACTTCCGAGCCGAGTTCAGGAGCTCCCATACGCGCCTCCAGATAGATGTCCGGAATGGGCCCGAAACGTTTTTGTACGTCGTTGCGGTCGTTGTAAAACGGACGAAGTTTGGTGTTGAGCCAACTCAGTTTGGCCGTAATGCCAACCGATCCAGCGTTGTAGCGCTCGTGCACATGGGGTTTTCCAAACAGTGCTTCGCTCAGCCAAATGGTTTCAAACTGCTCGCGCGTGTAATCGGCCATGAGGGTGAGGCCCACCAAAGGTTGCACGGCAAAAAATCCCCGCGCCCGCTGACTGTAGTACCGCGAATCGTCGCCATAAAACTGACCGAGCGACGAGAAGATATGATCTATGCGAATAGTATTGAAGCTACGGCCCAATTGGTCAATGTCGTCGCGAAGCTCCCCTCCCACCCATATTTTGCGGTACTGGTCAATGTCGTGCCGGTAGTAGCCAGACAGTCCGTATTTAAAGCGCTCATCCCGCACGCCATAGGCTCCGTATGCGTTGATTTCAAAGGGGCGCTTGTCGGTTTCGCGCAGTCTCCCGCCCAGCTTAAAGCGGCCAAACTCCACTTGGTTGTAGCTGTAAAAGGTGTAGAAATCACCCACCTCAAAGGGGCCCCAGGGGATGTGACCTGTACCGATGCTCAACAGCAGGTTTTTGCGGAAAATGAATCGGGGGTCTTCGGCAAGCCGGTCGGAAACGGCCTCAATACCGGCGTCGTCTTTATCCAGCTCTACCGATCTACGCCTTTCCCAGAAATCGCGGTCGCGCAAGCGGGCACTGTCAGCGCTGACCACTGCCAGCGGACCGGCAAAAAGCGATTTGTCGGGTTGCACATCGCTGGAGTAGGCTCCAAAAACTGAAATTTTCCTGCCAAAGAAACCTGTCAGGTCGCTTGCGTTTTCGAGGACGGTAAAGTCCCCAAGCACGGCCGATGTATCCACCACCCAGTAGTGCTCCTCAAAAGGTTTGTAGGATTGGCGAATGAGGTAGCTACGCACAAAGTTCACGTTGGCCTGCACATCGAACCTGAGCGTAATGTCGCGCACAGCGCTGCTCACCGAATCAATCTTCATCAACCCGGTAAAAGCCCTTTGACTCACAAAGCGCGGTTTGTAGGCAATGAGGTAGGTTTTTCGACCGTGCACCTCAACGCTGTCCATCAGGTAGTAGCGGTAATAGCGCTGATAGCTATCGTGAATAGGACTGGGAAACTGTTTGTCGAAAATCTGCACAAAGTTCTCATAGACATTGGGCATGATGTACAAATCGCTGACAAAATCCATGAGCCGCGGTCCGGCCAGTCCCGTAATTTTTTCGCCTTGCACAATGCTGCGCTCGTTGTTGTTTTTGCGGTAATGTTCAATGTACTTTTCAACGAGCAGGGCCGGAAGGTAGCGGATGCCACTGGTGTCCACGCCTTCGTTTTCCCACAGGTAGTCAAAGGGCCGAAGCAGGAAATTTCGCTTGATTTTGTCGGTAAAGTGATTGAGGTCGAAGCGGATTTTCTGGTACTCCTCAAACTGAATTTCCGACATGGCGAAGGGGTGGTTTTGGGGCTTTGCCGCCACCACCCTATTGAGCACAGCAAAGGCAGGGTTAATGCCGGGGCGCACTTCAAACAAACCGAGGTCGGCCGCTTGCGGAGTAAGCCGAATGGTATCGTTCACCAGGGGTAAAGCCACCCTTTTGGTGCGGTAGCCGAGGCTCGACACGCGCAGCGAATCCGATCCGGCACCTGCATTGAAGCGAAAAAAACCAAGGGTATCGGTAGCAGCTCCGCGCGTGCCTGCCAGCACCGAAACATTGGCAAAGGGCACCGGCAAACCGGTGTAGGCATCGTACACGAAACCCTGCACCTCACGCTGGGCCAGCAAGCCAGAAGCTGAAATGCTGACAGCAAAAACCATCAAAATCAACCGGTATGTTAAATTTGCACGCATTAATCTGGCAAGTACCCGGTTGAAACGACCGACTGAAAGAGATTCTTGTTGAACATGAGGGCGAAAATAAGGGATAATTACACGGCCTTAACAGGCTTCTGTTGCCAACATGCGGACTGTCAAAACCTGAACAATTCTTTACCTGCCTTGTTGCAAGCCTTGAATTTAGTCGCCTTCAACAACCTTGAATCGCCTGCATTAAACACCGCCAAAGCACCCCACCATGCGCCTGCGTTTTAAATGGAACCACTACCTCGGCTTTTTTATGCACCCCCTGCTGGGAGCGCAGCCGCTGGCGTGGTTGCGTACGCCGCTTTCGCTCAGGGCCTGGCCTACCTGGCACTTCCTGCCCAAGTTTGTTTTTGTGGGATTGATGTCTGTGCTAAACCTTCCCAATATCCTTATTGAGCAGGTTTACCGCTTGATTCGCCGCCCCGCAAAACCCGCCGAAGACCCTGTGTTCATCATCGGACACCCACGCAGCGGAACCACCCATCTTCAGCAAATCCTGTCGGAAGATCCCCGGTTCTACACGCCGAAGCTTTACGAAGTGCTCTTTCCCAATTACAACAATACCTTTGCGAGATTGCTTCGCGGTATCATCGCTCCTTTTCTCCCCAAAACGCGACCCCAGGATAACGTTTCACTCAGCCTCGATTCACCCCAGGAGGAAGAATTTGCATTGGCCGCCACCTCCGGCTTGTCGTTTATCAACGGATTCTACTACCCCAAACAGTTCAGGCAAATTGTGGAGCAGGCCGTGTTGTTTCGCAACGAAAAAGACAAACGCGTTTGGCAGCAGTCTATGTTGCGCTTTGTGCGGGCCATCCAGCCGCAATGTGGCAATCGCAGACTTATTTTGAAAAGCCCCGCCAATATGGCGCGATTGGAGGCTATTCGGGAGATTTTTCCCCATGCGAAGTTCATTTTTATCGACCGCAACTCACAGCGCATTCTGCAATCTACGCTGCACCTTTTTGCTGAGGTGCTTCCACAAACCAGCTTTCAGTACATTGACGAAAAAACCGTTATCGACCACGCTTTCTTCATGTACGAAACCTTTCACCGCGCCTATCACCGGCAGTCGGAATCTTTTGATGCCAGCCAATTGATGCAGGTTTCGCACGAGGTTTTTCTGAAGCAGCCCGAAGAGGTGCTGGCAAGTATTTACCGCTTTTTAGGTGTTGAAAACCGCGCCATGGACTCGGTGGTGAGGAATTATGAAGCCTACCAGAAAAACAAGCACAAGCCGCTCGACGGGCATCTGCTGAAAAGGCTTCAAGCCATTGATGCAAAGCTCCTTTCGGAATTTCCACATTCGGCGTTTCCGCGCAAGGTGGCTGTGTAGCGGGTATTTACCGACTACTTGTTTGAGAGCCCCGCGGTCTGTACCTTCGTGCTGAACTACACCCCATGCAGGAACCAGTTAGATCCGCCTCCACCCAGCTTCACCGGGGCTATGCCTTCAACGAGCTGGCTGAAATCATGAACGGGCAGGTGCTGCGCATGGCCACTGATACGCGGATTACCCGCATTGACATTGACAGTCGCAAGCTGCACCAATCTGAGTCATCACTGTTTTTTGCACTCAGGGGACCGCGTCACGACGGGCATCATTTTATTCGCGAACTCTATGAGCGCGGTGTGCGCAACTTTGTGGTGAGCTCGCCCCGCGAAAATGTGGACCTGCTCTACGAAGCCAATGTCATCCAGGTAGAAGACTCTCTGGAGGCCCTCCAGAAACTGGCAGCGCACCACCGCAGCAGCTTTGATTTACCCGCGGTGGGTATCACCGGCAGCAACGGAAAAACAGTGGTGAAGGAATGGCTGTATCAGTTATTGCAAGCCAGGTATTACGTGGTAAGGAGTCCGCGGAGTTACAACTCGCAAGTGGGTGTGCCGCTTTCGGTTTGGAACATTTCGCGCGAGCACAGCCTGGGGTTATTTGAAGCCGGAATTTCAAAACCTGGCGAAATGGCACGCCTTGCCTCGGTGATTCAGCCGAATGTGGGTGTGTTTATCAACATCAGGCATGCCCACGACGCACAATTTGAAAACAGGAAACAGAAAGCCCGCGAGAAACTGGAACTTTTTCGCCATTGCCAAACGCTCATCTACCAGGGCGATTACACAGAAATTTCTGAGAGTATTGCTGAAGCAGATTGGACAAAAAACATCCAATTGGTGCGCTGCAGCCTGAAAGACCCCAATGCCGACTACTTTGCCGAAGTCAAAATGCAGGGCGACGCCGGCACCACTCTTGCGCTACATGCAAGTGGCAAGGAGTATTCCGTGCGCATTCCTTTTGGCGACGAAGGCTCGGTGGAGAACGCCCTGCTCTGCTTTGCCGCAGCGAGTGTATTGGGGCTTTCGCCGGAAGAAACGACGGGCGGACTGGAGTCGCTGCAACCCGTAGCCATGCGCCTGCAACTGCTGGAGGGCGTGAACCACTGTGGCCTGATCAACGACGCGTACAACAGCGATATGGGCTCGCTCGAAATTGCGCTAGACTTTGCCAACAGGCAGCGTTTTCTGCCCAAAAAATCGCTCATTCTCTCCGACATCCTGCAAAGTGGCGCCTCACCCGAAGCGCTGTACAAACAGGTTAACGAGCTGTGTGTTCAAAAAGGCATTGCGCGCATCATCGGGGTGGGCGCTGTGATTTCGCAGCACGCAGATGCCTTTACCATTCCGGCCACCTTTTACCCCGATACCGACGCTTTGCTGGCGGCGCTTCAACCCGATTGGTTCAACCGCGAACTGATTTTGGTAAAAGGGGCACGGCCGTTCCGGTTTGAGCGCATTACCCGATTGCTGCAGCACAAATCGCACGAAACCATGCTCGAGATCAACCTCGATGCACTGGTGCACAACCTCAATTTTTTTCGCTCGAAGTTGCAGCCTTCTACGCGCATCATGGCTATGGTAAAGGCCTTTTCGTACGGAATGGGGAGCTACGAGCTGGCGCACTTGCTGGAGTACCAGAAAATATCACACCTGGCCGTGGCCTATGCAGATGAAGGCGTTGCGCTGAGAAAGGCAGGTGTTCAGTTGCCCATTATGGTAATGAACCCCGAAGTTTCGGGTTATGCTGCCCTGGTAAAGCACAGGTTAGAGCCTGAAATTTACAGCTTCCGCACGCTGGAGGCTTTTCGCGACGCGGCCAAAACCTCCATGGTAAACCCACCCTACCCGATACACATAAAGCTCGACACCGGAATGAATCGCCTCGGGTTCAGACAAGAGGAACTGAATCAGCTTGCGCAGGTGTTACAACAGAACCCCGGTCTGCACGTGGCGTCGGTTTTTTCGCATCTGGCCGCTGCCGACAATGGCCTTCACGATGACTTTACGCATGAGCAGGCCAGGAAATTCATCACAGCCTTAGAGAATCTGAAAAACCAACTGGGTTATTCATTTCTACGACACCTGCTGAACACCTCGGGCATTCTTCGATTTCCGCAGTACCAGCTCGATATGGTGCGGTTGGGAATAGGTCTGTACGGTTACGGCATTCCCCCGGAACTGAAGGCAGAACTGATGGAGAGCAGCAGAATGAAAACCGTGATTTCGCAAATCAAAACCCTCCAGCCGGGCGAGTCCGTGGGTTATCAGCGTGCCGCCGTCGTAGATTCCATCCGGCGCATTGCCACCATTCCCGTGGGCTATGCCGACGGTTTTCCGCGTGCATTGGGCAACGGCAAAGGTGAAGTAGCCATTGCAGGATTCAGAGCGCCCACGGTAGGAAATGTATGTATGGACATGTGCATGGTGGACGTCACCAACATTCCATGCAGAGAAGGTGATGAGGTAGAGATTTTCGGGTCTGATGTGCCATTGAACGAGATGGCCACACGTCTGAACACCATCCCCTACGAGGTAATCAGCGGCATATCGCAGCGCGTAAAACGTGTATACTATCACGATTAGAATTCCAAGACATACCCAAATTTGAGTGCCGCCATATACCCTTTTGTGATGAGCGGTCATGAACGTCGCATCGTCTTTTCGTATTTTTGGAACTGCACACAATTCTGCTTCAGGATGTACCGCGTTTTCTCTTGTGTAATCAGTTTCATGTTGCCGTTTTGTGCAAATGCACAGAGCCCTGAAGTTGTGCCCGGTGATGTGCTGGTAAGCCTGAAAGCCGGAGTCACCGCAGAGCAACTTACGGATGACCTTCGCGAGTTGAACGGACAGACCACCGGTTTTTATGTGAAGGATCAAATCGCTGCCCAAATGAATATCTGGCTTGTTGGTTTTGACCACGTGGCGATTCCTATGGACAAGATGCTTCATACCGTAAAGGGTCATCCATGGGTTGATCATGCTCAGTTCAATCACAAGATCGAGGCACACAGCACACCCAATGACCCTTTGTACTCTGAGCAGTGGCAATACCATAACGACGGCTCAAACGACGGTGTTGCGGGAGCGGACATTCGGGCTCAAGAAGGGTGGGAAATCACCACAGGGGGTCAAACCGTTTTTGGCGACGATATAGTGGTAGCAGTTCTTGACGACGGGCATGTGATGGCCCATCAGGATTTTGGAGGTAACCTTTGGGTGAATACCGCTGAAATACCCGGAAATGGAATTGATGATGATGGAAACGGTTATGTTGATGACTACCTGGGGTGGAACGTTCAGCTAAACAACGACTTTGTTCATGGCGGATCACATGGAACACCAGTACTGGGCATTATAGGCGCCAAAGGAAACAACGGCGTTGGTGTTGCCGGGGTAAATTGGGATGTAAAGCTCATGATCATCAAAACCAATCTGCTAACCAGTGAGGCCGCTGTGCTTTCCGGCTATTCATATGCGCTAAATATGAGGCAGCTGTACAACGAAAGCAACGGCGAGGAGGGCGCTTTTATAGTGGCTACCAACGCCAGTTGGGGAGCGATGCCGGGCAATCCTGCAAACGCGCCTCTATGGTGCGGTTTTTACGACCTCATGGGCCAGGAAGGTATTTTGAGCGTTTGCTCAGCGGCCAACACAGACATCGACATGGACCAGTTCGGAGGCCTTCCGGCATCATGCGGAAGCGAATACCTCATCGCGGTTACAAGTTGCGACAATACCGACACAAAAGTTACCAATGCGGGGTACGGTGCAGAAACCGTTCATCTCGGTGCGCCAGGTGAGGGAGTTTTTACCACATTGGGTGGGACGGCGCCATACGGCACCTTCAGCGGAACATCGGCTGCAGCGCCTCACGTAACTGGGGCTATAGCACTCCTTTATTCCACCATATGTCCGCAATTGGCTTCGATGGCCAAATCCGACCCCTCTGCAGCTGCATTATTGGTCAGAGATTACATTCTGGCCGGGGTTGATTCACTCGCAAGCCTTCAGAATATTACGGTTACCGGAGGACGACTCAATCTCAAAAACAGCCTCGACCTGCTTACCGCTGCATGCGCAAACGACGAGTGTTTCATTCCTTTTGCCCTGAATGTGGAGCAAAACACACCTTCCTCTTACACACTTAGCTGGGAAGGCTGGAGTGGTGATGAAAGTTTCAATCTGCAGTTCAGAGAGCTGGGTGAGGACACATGGACCACCATCAGCGGTTTGGCTGAAAATAACTTCGACCTGAGCGACCTGGAGCTTTGCCTTGAAATGGAATTTCGTGTGCAAGCCGTGTGTGAACAAGACGAATCTCCGTTTTCTGAACCCTTGAGCTGGACCACCGACGGATGTTGCGATGCTCCTTTTTTAGTGCTCGCAGGTGCCACCGACGAAAGTGCAACGCTTGAGTGGGAGCCCATAACTGCTGCGGAAAGCTATACCATCAGGTACCGCAAGATACAGGAGGAAGAATGGATTGAATTGGCCGACTTAACATCTATTGAAACCACCGTTTCAGACCTGGAGCTTTGCGCTGAGTATGAAGCGCAGATCATGAGTCATTGCAGCAATGAAGAACAAAGTGGGTATTCTCCATCATTACAGTTCAGAGCAACGGGTTGTGAAACCTGTCTGGATTTATTCTACTGCCAGGCCTACGGGAACTCTACCTGGGAGTGGATTGATGAGCTGCAGCTCAACACCCTGCATAATATCTCAGGCAACGATGGTGGCTATGGGAATTACACCCATCTCACCACTCAGTTGGAGCAAGGTGAAGTCTATGAGCTGGCTATGATCGCAGGGTTGGATTTTGGAGAGATGTGGTATACCATCTGGGTGTGGATTGATTTCAATCAAAACGGCATCTTTGAAAACTCAGAGCGCTTTTACACACCGGGGGCAATTCAGACCGAGGAAGGGAGTATCGATATCACCATTCCGTCAGACGCTCTGTTGGGGGCAACCCGCATGCGCGTGATGATGTTACACGGAACTCCAGTTACATGGGGCGAACTTCAAAATCCTTGTATGACAGGCTTCGACTGGGGCGAAGTGGAAGATTATTGTGTGGAGATTATTGAATCAACTACGTCTGTTCGCGAAAATAAAGGTGCAGACGTTCAACTCTTTCCCAACCCGGCCAACACATCATTCAGGGTTGTGATGCCCTCGGAAATGGTCAGTGAAACCGGTACGCTGCACCTTGTTAACTCACTTGGTCAGCCAGTAGCTTCCATGCCTGCCAACCATCCCGAATTATTCTGGAATGTAGGCCATCTGGCGCCGGGTCATTACCAGCTGATTCTCCAGAACAACCAATCCATTGCGTTCAGAAAACCTGTAATCATCACCAAATAAATTACCCTTGAAAAAACTTTTTACACTTCTGGCTTTGATGCCCGTAATTCTTATTGCCCAGCCTTCAAAATTTGAAGCCCCACAAAATGCTGAAGTCAACTACGTGCCCGGCCAAATCCTCGTAAGCCTGCAGGAAGGCAAAACTGCCTACCAGGTAGCCCGCAGTTTGGACCGCGTAAACGGCGCCCTCACAGATTTTGAGGTGCTCAAACAAGTTACCCCCTACATGAACATCTGGCTGGTTGGCTTCAATGAGCAGGCCGTGCCGATGGACGCCATGTTGCGGGCCGTAAAAGAACACCCGCTTGTGGAGGTTGCACAGGTAAACCATATGGTAACGCACAGGGCCGTGCCCAATGACCCGCTCTACTCTTCGCAATGGCAGTACAACAACGACGGCTCCGGTGGTGGCGTGGCAGGTGCCGATATTGACGCGGAAGCCGCTTGGGAAATCACCACGGGAGGATTAACCCCCATGGGCGACGAAATTGTGGCTGCCATTCTGGACGATGGACACAATATGAATCACCCCGACTTTGAAGACAATCTCTGGGTGAACACCGGAGAGATACCCGGCAATGGCATTGACGACGACGGCAACGGATACGTTGATGACTTCCTCGGCTGGAGCATTGTGACCAACAGTGATAATGTATCGGGCGGCGGACACGGCACTCCCGTTTTGGGCATTGTAGGCGCCAAAGGAAACAACGGTATTGGTGTTACCGGCGTGAACTGGGACGTGAAGCTGATGATTATCAAGAACAACTTCAACACCAATGAGGCTGCGGTCCTCGCAGCGTACTCTTACGCCCTTACCATGCGCCAGATTTACAACGAAACCAATGGCGCTGAGGGAGCATTTGTAGTGGCCACCAACGCCAGTTGGGGTGTGGATTTCGGCCAACCGGCCAATGCGCCTCTATGGTGTGGCTTTTACGACATCATGGGGCAGCACGGTATATTGAGCTGCGGAGCCACCATCAACGGCAATCACAACGTAGATGTGGTGGGGGATCTGCCCACTGCCTGCCCGAGTGACTTCATGATCTCCGTTACCAACCTCAACAACACCGACACCAAGGTAACCAATGCCGGATTCGGTGCCGAAACCATTGATCTGGGTGCGCACGGAGCAGGCACTTTTACCACCACCGCCGGCACTTCTCCTTACGGAACTTTCGGAGGAACCTCAGGAGCCACACCGCACGTTACAGGAGCCATTGCCCTGCTTTACTCAGCGCCATGCCCTTCGTTTATAGCCCTCGCCAAGGCCGATCCCGAAGCTGCCGCTATGTTGGCCCGCCAATACATTCTTGAAGGTGTTGACCCCAATGAAAGCCTACAGGGAATCACTACCACTGGCGGACGACTGAACCTGAAAAACAGCCTGGATCTGCTGATGGCAGATTGTGCGACGAGTGGTTGTTTTGCGCCCTTTGGGTTAGGGACAAGCCTGCTCAGTGCGTCGGAGACTGATGTTACCTACACACTTCAATGGGAGTCCTTTGTAGAAAGTGAATCATTCAATTTGCAATACCGCCCCGCCGGTGAGTCTGAATGGACCACCGTGAGCAATCTCCTGAACAATGCATTCGTACTTCAAGGCCTCGATTTTTGCTCTGAATATCAATTCAGGGTGCAGGCTGTATGCACAGAAGATGAAAGTGAATACTCGTCGATCTTTGTTTGGACTACCGACGGTTGTTGCGATGCCCCGGAACAGCTAACCGCAACCGAAATTGGAGATGACTTTATTAACGTAGCCTGGACCGATGTGCTAGCCGCACTCAGCTATGACCTTCGATTTCGAATGTTAGGTGACGCTGTTTGGACAACGCTGGAGGGCCTTACAGACAATGAGGCCAGCATCACCGGACTTCAGGAATGCTCCGCCTACGAAATTGAAGTCCGAACCCATTGCGCTAACAATGTGCTCACAGAATACTCAGGGGCAGTCACCCTCGGAACTGACGGCTGCGGCACCTGTACCGAAGCCAATTACTGTGAAGCATTCTCCTCCAACTCCTCAGAAGAGTGGATTGCCGAAGTGCAGCTCAATACCTTGCACAATGTTTCGGGTAGCGATGACGGCTATGGAGATTACACCTTTATGAGCACCACCCTTACCGCAGGCGGAACCTACGAGCTGAGTGTAACACCCGGCTACGCAGACGACGAATGGGATGAATACATCATGGCATGGATTGATTTCAACCAAAATGGTATCTTCGAGGCTTCGGAAATTGTACTCGACACCGACGGCGTGACCACAACAACTTTCACCAGTGAATTTACCGTGCCCGAAGATGCGCAAATCGGAGGAACCCGCATGCGCATCACCATGCGATACGAACAAATGGCCGGTCCATGCCAGCAAGGTTTCAGTTGGGGCGAAGTTGAAGACTACTGCGTACTCATTGCCGACCCGGTTACAAGCGTGGCCCAATTGGACGACCCCAATGTGGTGGTTTTTCCCAACCCGGCACGAGATCAGTTCAGGGTAAACCTGCCTGAAAAATACCTCAACAACGCCTACACGCTTCACCTGGTAAATGCAGCCGGACAGCTCGTGAGCTCACAACCTGTGAACACACACGAAATTCTTTGGAACACCGGTAACCTCTCAACCGGCCAGTATCAATTGCTCATGATGGGCGATGATAATATTCTCTTCAGAAAACCTGTAATACTCTCAAAATAAATCATCATGAAAATCAGTACACTCTTACTTTCACTACTTTTCCTTCCCGGGTGGTTGCTTGCCCAATCGGGATACATTGACTACGCCGCCCACGGCGAGACACCGTTTGAACCCGGAGAAATTCTGGTTCGCATTACGGACACGCAAAAAGCCGAGCGCATCTTCAACGACCTCGCTGAAATCAACGGAACAGCCACCGGCCTCAAGTTCGGCCGTGTAGTTTCGGAGCGTCTCAGCATCTATCTTCTCGAGTTCAATCAAGATGAAGTGAGCCCCTTTGAAATGCTCCGCCTCGTAAAGGAGCACCCCGTTATTGACGAAGCCCAGTTCAATCACCTCGTTACACGACGTGAAACCATTCCCAACGACCCCCAATTCAACCAGCAGTGGCACCATGTAAACACCGGCCAGACCGGTGGAACCGCCGATGCAGATATTGACAGCGATTTGGCCTGGGATATCACCACCGGAGGCCTTACCGCTTTGGGCGACGAAATTGTAGTGTGTGTGATTGAAGGCGGAAACCTGAATCACCCGGACCTCGCGGACAACGCCTGGGTAAATGTGCATGAAATACCGGGCAACGGAATTGACGACGACGGAAACGGTTACATCGACGACTACCTCGGCTGGAATGTGGCATCCAACACCGACGGCGGTGTGCTGCAAGGAGGCCACGGAACCCAGGTTTTCGGTATGATTGGTGCCAAAGGCGACAACAACCTGGGTGTTGCCGGAATCAACTGGGATGTAAAACTCATGTCGGTAGCCGGAGAAAACCTCTTCAATGAGGCCTCCGTAGTAGCCGCCTACACCTATCCGCTGGTAATGCGCGAACAGTACGACGCCACCAATGGAGCACTTGGAGCGTTTGTAGTCGCTACCAATGCCTCCTGGGGTATTGACGGAGGAAACCCCGATAACTCTCCCTTGTGGTGCGGGGTTTATGAAACGCTTGGTGAATCAGGAATTCTGAACTGCGGAGCTACTGCCAACAACAACGTAAACATCGACAACGTAGGAGACCTCCCCACCGCGTGTCCAAGCCCATACATGGTAAGTGTAACAGCTACTAACCACAATGATGTGCGAACTTTTTCCGGTTATGGAGTAAACACCATTGATGTGGGAGCCCCCGGAGCTGCCGTGGTTACTACCTCCGGAACTAATGGCTATGGTTCAACCTCAGGAACTTCCTTTGCAAGCCCTCTTACGGCAGGTGTTATTGCGCTGCTCTATTCTGCGCCTTGTCCGTCACTCATTCAAATTGCTAAAGCCAACCCACAAATGGGTGCCGATTTGGTAATGGAAGCGCTTTACGAGGGCGTGGATATCATTCCTAACCTTATCAATGAAGTAGCCACCGGTGGTCGTATCAATGCCTACAACAGCCTGATGCACATTCTGAACAACTGCGCTGATGCCGGATGTATTACCCCCTTTGCGCTGAATGGTGCTCAGGAAACAGGCACATCCAACTACACCTTGAGCTGGAGTGGACTGGATGCCGAGTCATACGACCTGCGTTATCGCCCAACAGGAGAAACGGAGTGGACAGAAGTTGAAGGACTCGTTAGCACCAGTTATTTTGCCGCCGACCTCATCTTCTGCACCGAGTATGAATTTCAGGTAAAGGCCAACTGCGAGGAAGAAAACTCAGAATACTCCAACTCTTTTGTTTGGCAAACAGATGGCTGCTGTGAAAATCCCGCCTTTTCTGTGGGAGGTGCCACCGTTGAGTCTGTAACTGTGAGCTGGGAGCCCGTTCTGGCAGCTACGCACTTCAACCTGCGCTACCGCCCACAGGGAACCACCATCTGGACAGTTGTGAATGACATCAATGACACCGAATTCACCATTAATGGGTTGGTTGAGTGCACTTTCTATGAAGTGCAACTGCAAACTGTGTGTATTGAAAATCAGGAAGAGCCCTTTACCGCCGGCGTAAACTTTAACACAACGGGCTGTGGCTCATGCACCGATTTGGATTTTTGCGCCACAGGTGGTGAAAACTCAAGTGACGAGTGGATCGAATCTGTTGAATTCACCTCTTTCACCAATGTTTCAGGAAACGACGGCGGTTACGGTGACTTTACCGACGAAACCCACCTGTTTATGATTGGCGTGCCGCACGAGTTTACACTCACACCAGGCTTTGCCGCGGGTACTTTTAATCAGCATTTCACCATGTGGATTGACATCAACCAAAATGGTGAGTTTGAAGCAGACGAGTTAGTGTATGACTCGGGGACCGGCATTACTGCTGCCGTTTCAGGCAGCTTTACCATAGAACCCGGCACACCAACCGGTGCTACCCGCATGCGAATTGCAATGAAGTACGTGGGTGGTGGAGGTATATGGGGTGGAGCCCCCGATGCTCCTGCCCAACCATGTGAAGTATATCAGTGGGGAGAATCAGAAGACTACTGCATCTTTGTTGATGATGTAAGCAGTGTGGATGAAGCCGTAGCAGGTCGTGTGAGCATTTTCCCCAACCCCACCAGCGACCAGTTTTGGGTTGATCTGAGCCAAACCGGCTTCAACCCTCAAAATCTTCGATACCACCTGCTCGACCTCACAGGTCGTGTCATTCAATCTGCGCAGTTCAGCGTAGACCGTCAGTCGTTTGACATCAGCAACCTGCCTTCAGGCGTGTATGCTCTGGTGATATACGACGGTGAAACCCGCGTGGCCAACGAACAAATTGTGGTGGCGAGGTAAGCTGGCACCCTTCATTCATATCTTTTCTGCAAAGGCGGCCTCAGGGCCGCCTTTGCTACTTTCCAAGAACCTTCAGTGCCTGCTGAATGTGCTCTTCAGGCTTAAACATGGAGTTAAACGCCATTCGGATTTTTTGATCGGTGCCAATTACATAGGTGACCCTGCCCGGAATAAACAACAAGCTGTTGGGTACCTCGTACAGTTTGCGCACTTCCTTGTTGGGGTCGCTCAACAAAATGAACGGCAACCGGTGATTATTGGCAAACCCCGCGTGATCCTGCTCGCCGTCTGAACTCACCCCCACCACCTCGGCACCGGCATCTTTGAATTCTTCATAAGAATCACGAAAAGCACACGCCTGAGCCGTGCAACCGCGGGTTTCATCCTTGGGGTAAAAGTATAGCACCACATCTCCGCGACTGAGCAAGTTGTACAGTCTCACCTCCTCTCCCTGCGCATTCTTCAGCGTAAAATCGGGTGCCGATTGGCCTACTTGAAGCATGTTTTCAGTTGTTTCGTTCGCGAATTCGCTTGTACCATTTAATGGCAATCATCATTACCACCGCCACGCCCATAATGCCCAAAACGCCCCAAATCCAGTCAAGGGTAGAGCGCAGCACAATTACAAACACTATAGCGATGAGCAACAGGGTGGCTCCCTCATTCAACACCCTGAATCCTGTAGATGTTTTGGTAATGCGGTTTTGTTGCAACTGATTGAACAACCGTTGGCAATAGAGGTGGTACACCACCAGTATGGCTACCATGGCCAACTTTACGTGCATGAACCCTTGAGTGAGGTAGCCCGGCAGCAGGTACAGCATCCACAAGCCAAAAATGAGCGCCAGAACCTTGGATGGCCACGCGATGATGTACCACAGGCGCCACTCCATCAGTTGAAACTGCCTGATAAGAATGCTGCGTTCGGGCTCTTCTCGCGAATCGGCTTCGGCGTGGTACACAAACAGGCGCACGATGTAAAACAACCCGGCAAACCACGTCACCACAAAAATGATGTGCAGCGATTTAACAATTCCGTACAGGTTGGTTATTTCCATGGCTCTGTTTGAAGCAGTACAAATGAAGTATCTTTGCCCCAAAATCAGGGTAAATGTCGCGCAAAAAAGTGAAAGCATCCGAAACTGTTGCCACCACCACCCACATGGTGCTTCCGGAAAACACCAATACGCTGGGAAATCTAATGGGCGGACAGCTTCTGAACTGGATGGACGTTACTGCGGCCATTTCTTCCCATCGGCATTGCCGGAGGATTGTAGTAACCGCAGCCGTAAACAACGTGTCGTTTCAACACCCCATCAAACTCGGCGATATTGTAACCATTGAGGCCAAGGTTTCGCGTGCGTTTTCATCATCGATGGAAGTATTTATGGAGGTTTTTGTGGAGAATCACAGCACCGGCGAGAAGACCCGTTGTAACGAAGCCATGTACACCTTTGTGGCAGTAGATCAGATTGGCAACCCTATTCCTGTACCTGAACTTGTTCCTGAGAGCGATGTGGAAAATATGCGTTTTGAGGGGGCCCTTCGGCGCAGGCAATTGCGCCTTATTCTTGCCGGCAAGCTCAAGCCCGAAAATGCCACCGAGCTTAAAAAGCTGTTCGAATAACAGGCAGAAAATTCTCAGGGCGTTTCCAAGGCCCGCAGCGCCAGCTCCACTACTTCGGCTTCGTTGATTTCTTCCGTGCAACGACATGTTTTGTACTTGCAGTGGTTGCCCAGTTTGGAGCACGGCCTTTTGGATAAATGCCGCGCCTCTACCATTGCCGAAGGAGCCCCGGGCAGGTAGGGAAACATACCAAATTCAGGCACCGTTCCGCCCCAAATGGAGATAACGGGTTTTTTCAAAGCTGCGGCCACATGCATCAAACCCGTATCGTGCGAAATCACCCCATTACTCAACTCAATCAAGGATGCAGAACCGTGAAAAGAATACTTTCCAACCGCGCTCCACACTTTGGTACCGCCTTTTTGCGCCACAACAGCGGCGGCTTCTTCATCTTCTTTTCCTCCCAACAGCACCACCGGATAGTTGAGCGCGTCACAGATGCGGGCAATCTTTTCGGGAGGCAGCTTTTTACCCCTATGCTGACCGCCCATCACAAAGACCAAAAAGCCATTTTTGAAGTCTGACGGGAGCTTTGAAATGCAAATTCGCTCTTCATCGGGCAGAAAGTAATCGAGTCCGCGGTGATCATTCTCAATTTTAAAGGCCTTGAGTGTATCCAGATAGCGATCTACGATGTGCACACGCGGCAATTGATCAATGCCGAAACGCACCAGCAACCATTTCTCCCAATTGAGCTTTTCGAACGAGAAAGCAAGCACCTTGAGTTTTCGCTTCAGGAAAAATGACCGGGCGTTGTGGTGGAGGTCAATCAGGTAGTCAAACTGAATGTTCTTTAACTCTTCAATGATTTCATTGGTACTGCGCTCAATGGTGTGCACCCTGCTCACGTATGGGTTGTTTTGCAGAAGGAAAGCAAAGGGCTTTTTGGTGAGATAGTGAATCTCCAGCTCGCCGTGCCATTGCTCCTTGGCGCAGCGCAGCACCGGAGTGGTGAGCACAATATCGCCCATAGACGAAAAACGAACAACCAGTAAGCGCGTGGTAATCATTGCGGGGCCGAAGTTAGCAAGAAAGGCCCATCCGCTGTGCCCCCCATTTTCACTATCATTGCAGCGTGATTATTGACACCCACAGCCATCTATACTTGCCCGCTTTTGACGAAGACCGGCCGGACATGCTTCAGCGCGCCCGAGAGGCCGGTGTGGCGCAGGTGTTGCTGCCCGCAATAGACTCTGATTACCACCACGCACTGGTTAAACTCTGGCAAAGTGACCAAGCGTATTTCAAACCCATGATGGGCGTGCACCCATGCTCTGTGCAGCCCAATAACTACAAGGAGGAGTTGCGAATGGCAGGTGAACTACTCGACCAATACCCTTTTGTGGCTGTTGGCGAAATAGGTATTGATCTCCACTGGGACAAATCAACATTACCGCTTCAAATAGAAGCTTTTGAAACGCAAATCGACTGGGCCAAAGAGCGAAATCTGCCCATTGTGATTCACTGTCGAGAGGCGTTCAAAGAGATTTTTGAGGTGTTGGACCGACTACACGATGAGCGACTGCGCGGTGTTTTTCACTGCTTTACCGGCACGGCCGAAGACGCGGCCAGAATCAAAGAGTACGGTACTTTTCTCATGGGATTGGGTGGTGTACTAACTTTCAAAAACAGCGGTCTGGATAAAGTGGTATCGGAATTCAGCCTGCGGCATTTTGTACTCGAAACCGATGCTCCCTACCTCGCACCAACGCCTCACAGGGGCCGTCGCAATGAAAGCGCCTATGTACAGTTTGTGCTGAAAAGGCTGGCCGAGATCAAAAAACTACCCGAAACGCTTGTGGCCGAACGCACATCAGAAAATGCCCGTGCCATGTTTCAAATCAATTAAGCCATGCAACAACGAAGTGTGCTGATGATATATACCGGAGGTACCATTGGGATGGTGCAAAACCACGAAACCGGTGCCTATCATCCGTTTGATTTTGGTCATATCGAGGAGCAAATTCCCGATTTGCGCATGATAGAGGCCAACATCGACAGCTACGCTTTTGAGCATCCGATAGACTCCTCCAATGTAGATCACACGGTTTGGGCGCGGCTGGTTGACATCATACAAACCCACTACGAAGATTACGACGGCTTTGTGATTCTGCACGGCTCCGACACCATGGCCTATACGGCCTCGGCCCTGAGTTTCATGCTCGAAAACCTAAAGAAGCCTGTCGTTCTCACCGGGTCGCAACTTCCTATTGGCATTATTCGCACCGACGGCAAAGAAAACCTCATCACCGCCATTGAGATTGCCGCCACCTACAGAAACGGTGAGGCCGTGGTACCCGAAGTAAGTGTGTATTTTGAATACAAACTCTACCGCGGAAACCGCACCCACAAGTACAACGCAGAGCAATTCAAAGCATTCCGGTCATCCAACTATCCCTTGCTCGCCGAAGCCGGTGTAAAAGTGCGGTTTAATCGGTCAGCCATTCGATTACCCGACAACGAGCCAACGAAGTTTCACCGCGCAATGGACAACCGTGTGATGGTATTGCGACTGTTTCCGGGTATTTCCGAAACTACCGTGAAACACCAGTTGGAGACACCGGGGTTAAGAGCACTGGTGCTTTCAACCTACGGCAGTGGTAATGCCCCGAGCGCTCCGTGGTTTATTGAGTTACTTCGCGAAGCCATTTCCAACGGACTCGTAGTGCTGAATGTAACCCAATGCGGAGAAGGTTTTGTGCAGCAGGGGCGCTATGAAACCAGTTCCGGACTGGCCTCGGCAGGCGTTCTGGGCGGTGCCGATATTACCACCGAAGCGGCCATTACCAAACTGATGTTCCTGTTGGCCAATGCCAACGATAACATTGCGCTGAAACGGCTCGTGATGCAATCGCTGCGCGGTGAGATGACTGAGGATTCGGAAAATGAATAACTCCGTTGAAAATACCGTTTACGGATGCAGATGTTCCGTTGCGCAAAACCACTGATAGCGTTTGCCCACAATCTTTTTGCCGTTGCAGGAAAATTTGTAATTTGGCCGCCCTGAAAATGGACGTTCTTTTCAACCCGTTTAAACCGGGGTGTTTTTCAGGAGCAGGAGTGCAACAGTCCAACTTGAAATTTATTCAGGCGGGGCTGATGCAGCTATTTCTTCCGAATTGAACCGGTTTGAAGGAGAGATTCTGGATAGACCCAAGTGCCTGCGCGGTTGAATGAACCCGTTGGGAGAGGTGGCCGAGCGGTTTAAGGCGCACGCCTGGAAAGCGTGTTTCCCCGAAAGGGGATCAAGGGTTCGAATCCCTTCCTCTCCGCTATTTAACGAAAACTTAATACAATCCGATAAGAAGTCAACAAACAACAAACACATGAAAAAGTTACTCTCACTTTTAACGTTGGCAGGTTTCCTGATCTTCACACCTGCTTATCACTCCTTTGCCCAGGACAACACCGGGGAAATTGAATTGACCGAGGAGGAAATGGCAGCGCAGAAAGAAGCCGAAGAAAGAGCTGCGGCTGAAGCTGCCCAAAAAGAAGAAAGCCGCCGCGCCGCTGAGCAGGCTGCTCTCGAAAAAGCAGAAGAACAAGCTTCTCAGGATTTGAGCTTCCACCAGGAGGTAAAACGCCTCTTTATTGATGGTGACCCTCGTTTTATGTCGTTTGTATTGGTTTGTTTGATTCTGGGCCTCGCCCTGTGCATTGAGCGAATCGTTTACCTCAACATGTCAACCACCAACACTCAAAAGCTGCTGAACAACATCGAAAGCGCGCTTCAGTCGGGTGGTGTAGAGGCGGCCAAAGAGGTATGCCGCAACACCCAGGGGCCGGTTGCCAGCATCTTCTATCAAGGACTTGACCGCTCAAGCGAGGGCATCGAAATGGTTGAAAAATCAGTAGTTGCCTACGGAGGTGTTCAAATGGGTCTGCTCGAAAAAGGACTTAGCTGGATTTCGCTCTTTATCGCACTGGCACCGATGCTCGGGTTCATGGGAACGGTAATCGGTATGATCAGCGCCTTCGACAACATTGCAGCAGAAAACAATATTTCTCCCGCAATTGTGGCAGGCGGTATCAAGGTAGCACTGATCACCACGGTATCAGGTCTTATTGTGGCGATCATTCTGCAAATTTTCTACAACTACATTCTGGCAAAAATTGACGGCATCGTGAACAACATGGAAGACGCCTCGATTGCGCTGGTAGATATGCTGATTAAGCACAACATCGCTAAAAACGGATAGTCATGAGTGAGAAAATGGTAGGAATCATTTCCAAAGGCCTCATGTACGCTGTTGCCGGGATAGGTTTGCTCTTCGTGATGCTGACCTATCTTAACTGGGACAGTGTTAACATGAACCGCGCGGAAATTGACGGATACGTTGGAGCAGCCATGTACGTTTGTTACATCGGATTTATTGCGGCTGCCCTGTTCGGAATCCTTTTTGGCGTGTACCACTTCTTCACCAACTTTGGCAAATCCAAAGGCGCACTGGTGGGAGCGGCCATTTTTGTGGGTGTCATATTTGTGAGCTACCTGCTGGCCTCCGATGAAGTGTTGCGTGCATACTCCATGGGTGGCACCGAGCCCCCATCACCTGAAACTGTGAAGTTTTCAGGAACCGGAATCATTGCGGTGTATATCTTCGGAATTTTAACCGTAGGTGCCGCAGTATTTTCGGAAATAGCGCGTTTATTCAAGTAACAGCAAAAAACTGTTCATGGCAAGAAGAGAACTTTCGGAAATCAATGCCGGCTCGATGGCAGACATCGCCTTCCTGCTGTTGATATTCTTTCTGGTAACAACCACAATGGATACTGACAGAGGAATTTTGCGAATCCTTCCTCCGCCCATTGATGAAGAAGACCCAGACCCCCCTATTGTTCGCGAGCGTAACGTGTACGAAGTACTCGTAAATGCTAATGACCAGCTACTGGTAGAAAAAGAACCCATGCGCATTGAAGACCTCAAAGCCGGCGCCATGGAATTCTTAACCAATAGCGGAGTTTTCAGCGACGAATACGTTGACCCCGAATTACCGGAACGCACATGGGTAAGACGCGCCGATGCGTTGGAAAGAATCAACGAAGCAAAAGCAGCGCTGGCAGAAAACCCCGACAATGATAAAGCCAAAAGCGCTCTGAACAAATGGGAAAACAACCTCATGGCCGTTGAACTGCTCGGTGAATTCAAGGAGTTACCATCCTCTGCGCTTATATCGTTGCAAAATGACAACGGAACCTCCTACGACATGTATATTCAGGTGCAGAACGAGCTGCAAAGCGCGGTAAACCAACTTCGGGATGACCTCTCGATGGAGAAATTCGGAGTCACCTACGATCAACTCAACCCGCTGCGCGACGATAAGGACAAGATTACTGCTATCAGGCAGGTGTTCCCTCAACGTATTTCTGAAGCAGAACCCGTAAATACCCGCAGGTAACCATGTCTAAATTCAAGAAAAAACAAAGCAAAGGCTCTGGTGCGATTTCTACTGCATCGCTGCCAGACATCGTGTTCATGCTGCTGTTCTTTTTCATGGTAACCACCGTGATGCGCGAGCAGGAACTGATGGTGCGTGTGAATCCACCGGCCGCCTCCGAAATCCATAAACTGGAGAAAAAAGCCCTTGTTGACTACATCAACATTGGACCTCCTATTGACGAGCGTCTCGGAACATTACCCCGTATTCAGCTCGATGATGCCTTCGCAGAAGTGAGCGAAATAGGACCGTGGATTGAACAAAACCGCGAAGCACGTCAGGAGGCAGAACGACCTCTGATTACAACTTCCATGAAGGTTGACAAGGAAACCAAAATGGGAATTGTAACCGACGTGAAGCAGGAGCTTCGTGAGTACATGGCACTGAAAATTAACTATTCAACGTCGGAGAGAAAACGACGTTAAGCTGTCAATACAGCCGGACTTGAAAAGCGTACTTCGGTGCGCTTTTTTTGTTTTCGGTGGCCTTGCGAGTACCAAAGACGGCCACATTCTACTCGGTTTGTAAATAGAAGCAACGCCGGTCTGCGGTACTGGCGGGCATCCAACTGCAGGGAGGAAACACCGATAATCACACCGGGTTGCGCTCAAGGTACGCGCATCGCGCTGAAAGTACCTTTTGCCTCGCGATGAAAAGACTGATTGACTTCATGGGTTTACCATTGGCCCAGGCCTTGGTATAGGCCTGATTCGATGCCTAACAAAAGCGAAGAGACTGGTTCTTGGACCATTCCTATATTGAATCACCCACAAGACATTTGGGGCAAATAAAAAGCGGAGTGCCGGGTTGATGGCACTCCGCTTAATCATTTCATAAGGCAGGTATTTAACGACCTACTACGATGCGCTGGTGAATGGCCTGCTGGTCATTATCCAAACGAAGCAGATATACCCCGGCAGGAAGGTTGTTCACCGAAATGGTGCTCAAACCGTCTCGAAGCAACCCGTACTCAACCTCGCGGCCTTGCTGATCAAACAAACGGTATCCAAGCGATTCTGTGTTCAGGCCACTCCAGTCGATGGTAACATTGTCTGTTGCCGGAATAGGGAATACGCGAACGTCTGCAGAGCTCCACTCCTGAACAGAAGTAGTAATCGCTACGTCGTCCATGTTGCGTGGCATGATCTTAAACTCGCTGAAAGAATAGTAAAGTGGTCCGCGAATAGAGTAAATTTCATTCAGGAAAGCGGGAAAGTCATAGATGTCGCGGTTGATCAGTATTTCTCCCGTGCCATCATCCACGATAAATTGACCGAAGCCGGAATTTGCGTTGGTGCAAAGGGCATTGACTACCTGAACCAGAACGCTTTCCCAGGGTTCATTACCCACATCTCCGGTGGCTACCACTACGGCCTCAGGCAAGGTATTTCCACTAGACTCTACAGACACATCGAGCAAAGCTCCTATTCGAGTAAGACCAAATTGCTCTTGAACAGTACCTGCCACAATTACACTATCTCCCTGAGAAACAGAAGTGTTTCCAAAGACAAAAATACCCTGCCACGGACCGCTGAGGTTCTGAATAAAGAATCCCTCATCGGGAAGGATGGCTGTTACAATACCTCCGGTGCTCACAACCTGACCAACCAACGGTGACGCCCCGGCGGGATCCTCGGTGAATTGAATGTCGAAAATGGAATAGCTGTCAATGGTAGGCTCACCAATAATTGCCCTGTCAATTTGCACATGGGCCGGCGCAACCGTGTTGCGCACTGAGAAAATAAATTCAGCTTCATCGGTATCTACCTCCACGGTTACAACCTGGCTGTACTGTGTCCACTCGGGTGTAAGCACCACATAATCGTTGTAAGGCGCATATCCAAATCCTGTTTCACGTCCGTCGTAAAGTCCGGTGCGCACCTCTCCTGCGCCGCGGGCCCAAAAAGTAATCTCATACACATCACCGGCTTGTGCCGTTTGCGGCTGAGATGAAAAGCGCTGGTGGGTGCTCTGCTCGCGAACCAGTTGTACTGCAGAATCTCCAAAGCCCTCATCATTGTTTACCTGGATGATGCCTGCATTGGGAAGGTTGGTGCGCAGCCCTTTCCACCCCACGGGATCGCCGTTCTCCCACTCGCTAAAGTCGCTGTCAATGAGCTGACCAAACGCGAGCGAAGCGAATAAGGTGCTGATTAAAAGTAAGGTAAAATGTTTCATGTTGTTTGGTTTTTGAAAGGTTATTGTATGTTGATATTGTCAATGTCGATGGTAGTGGTTTGTGTTCCTTCTGAATAATACATGAAGCCCACGTGGTAAGTGCCGTCATAGCCTTGAGGCAGGTAGGGGGTCAGGTTGATGGTGCCGCTCTGTATCCACTGGTAATTTCCGCTTGAACTGCTTGGTTTTGTGAAATTAGTGATTTCTGTCCAATTGGCATCAGAAATCTCGCATCCATCATAATCTGTAGAGATAAAAACACGGAATGGGTCATCGGTGCTGTGTGTCCAGAAAGCCTGAGCCGATTCGAAATACATGGCCGGACCGGCAGATGTTTGAACAGGCGGAGTAATAAACCAAATCTCGGTAGGCGGCACGGAAACACCTTGCCCGGCAAAGCCTGTAGCTCTCAGGTATTTTTGCCCGGATTGCGTGGAAATTCTGCCTCGCCAAAAGCGATTACCCTGTTCGTTGATATTGAGCCATTGCGGATTGAGGTAGTCAGTGTTGTCGGAGGTCACGTCATTGAAGTCCTGTACCACTCCCTGCACAGGACTTACATTATAGTCGCAGTCTCCGCCTCCGCTGCTTCCGTCGCAACGCTCACCGGTAAGATTCACTTCGGAAGCACGGCGAATGAACAGTTGCATATCATTGTTAAACTGACCCACCACGGCGATGAGAGAGCCATTTCCTCCTGGAATCTGCTGGTTGGCAAAATTGGCAAAGCCACTGGTTCGAACAATAATTGAGTTGCCGTTGCAATCGGTAAGGATGCGGTTTTGGGAGCTTTGGTTAATGGCATCAGCGTATGTATTGCCCAGTTCACTGGCCGCAAATTCCACGTTCTCCAGTCGGATTAATTTCGACTGGGTTTGAGGGTTTATTTCACTTAACGCTAATGTGGTTGGTTGTCTGAACCGCTGTGTGGCCTGCTTGATGATATTGTTGTCCACGCTCACCGAGTCCAGCTGCATCATTCCCTGAAAAACACTGAGTACGGTTCCGGGCAAGTACACCCTAACAGAGTCACCTTCGTAAAGTCCTCCGGGGTTGTTCAGGCGTAGCACGATGGCTCCGGTGGCGTCCTCGATGTGAATGTTTCGGTACAGGTTACCGCTGGCTTCATCGGCCGTAACGGTTGCATAAACCGAGAAATCATCGTCAAACCGAACAGACTCTCCCTGATGTAAGGACCGCAGTGAGTCGATGGTTAGAATCTGTCCTATGGGAATGATGCGCTCGGGCGGAGAATCATACTCACGTTTGCATGAGGACGTTGCCAGGAAGGTGATCCCTGCCAATGCAACCAAAACCGTTTGAAAAATACCTTTCATATTGCTTAAAATCTGAATGAAACCATTGCAAAAAACGTGCGGCCAAAAAGGTAGCTTAGGCGCGGCGGAAACCGGTCAATGTTGGTACGGTCATAGCGCAATTGCTCAAAGCCACCCACAGCGAACGTTTGATTGTTCAGCACGTTGGTAACATTCACGTTAAAATTAACAAAATACTTTCTTTTCACCCTCCACGACTTTCCGGCGTACATATCAACCGTAAAGTTGTCGTCCAGCCTTGTTTGCTGCAGCAGTTCATTCCACTGCGGGTCATCGGTTACAAAGTTGCCCAAAGCCTCTTCGGTTCTGCGATCGGGGTTCGGGTCGAGGTAAATGTGCGCGAAGAAATTGGCGTTGAAACCGGCAAACCAAAATTTTGGTGAATTGTAGCGCAATCCCATGGATGCAGCCGTTTGCGGCATTCCACCAATGCGAAAGTTCTTGAGGTATACCCGACGATCTGTTGCAAGCACTTCAGGGGCATTGTCGCGCGTGATTTGAGCCGTGGGCCGCGAGTTCCACAAAAACTGCCCCCCGGCAAACACCCCGTTAAACTCAACAGTGGGTGTAACGTTGGCGCGCACGCCAATCTCGGTTCCCATGTGGAGGTGATCCACCCCGGTCATACTGTAGTTCACAAAAGTGCGAAGTTCATCATGCCAGAAACTCCGCGACCATACCTGATTGTTGATTTCGGTATAGTACACCGTTGCCCGAATCTTGAGCTTTGGGTAACGCATGTGGTAGCTCAGGTCTCCACCCGAGAGGCTCTCAGGAGTGAGGCCCGGAATCACTTCGTGACGCGTACGTGGCGAGAGATAAGAAAACCGGGGCGCCGGCGGACGGGTTTGGTGAATAACATTGGCCGTTATGTAGTGACGGCCGGTGATGCGGTATTCAGCCCCCGCCTTGAGTCCGTAGTGTAGAAAGCTTTGAACGTCAGAATCTCCAAACGATTCATCCGGAAAGCGCCCATTGCGCATGCGGCTGTGGCGCCAGAAAGAGGTGTTGGAGAGATCCCCACCCACATAAAACTCCCATTTGCGCAGACTGTAAGTGTACTGCAAAAACACATTGTACCGGTGTACATGCAAATCGTAATCAAAACCAAAACTCTCTCCCTGACGTACCACTCTGTTGGGCCTGTCCACATCGTTTTGAGCAAGATCGTCATCGTTAAAATCGCGAATCGCAAACTGATCTATATCTACCCAGAAATCGCCCCCCAGCAAATCCTCAACTACTCTGAAATTACGGCTACGGTGAAATTGAGCACTACCACCTCCGTTGAGCATCGACTTGTTTGAAAGTCGTTTAGAGTAGAGCGTGTTAAACCCATAGAACTGCAGGTCTTCGCGAATTTCCTCCAGAATGTACTTGCTGCGATTTCCGGTGATGTTGTTGCCTTCTATACCATCGGCGTTTTCAACGGTGTACAGGTTCTTTCGGTTGGCAAAGTACATATCGTCCCAGTTAATCTGCCGGGCATTCACATCATTCATCCAGGCGTTGGTGGTAACGGCAAACATGGGGTCGTCGGGCGAGTAGAAGCTGGGCAGGTATCGGTAAAAATCGGGGCGTGGGTCACGGGCATCGAACCAGTTCAGCCCGGTTTGTCCGCTACGTCCAAATGAATAGAACACAGATGTTTGGAGCTTAGTGTCTTTGTTTGGGGTAAAATAGTGCGTAGCCATCATCATGGGCTGATGGTTATTTCGCACCCGGGCGTTGCGTTTTTGCCCGGCCTGGAAACCCCAAAAAGGGTTGTAAAAACTGGTCCCTGCCAGATCATAGGCTTCCTGCACCGAGAGTCCTGCTCCGGCCGACATGGTGGGCGCCCCGTAGCCCACAAATCCAAAACTGTGCTTGTTGTTAATTTTTTTCTCCGCTGATAGAAAGTACGCATAGGCATCCATGAAGGTGCCCTCAACATAGCCTTCGCCCGCCCAGCGGCGGCTTAAAGAAACCGTGAAGGCCCAGTTGTTGTCCATTAGCCCGGTGCTGTGTGTGGCCATTATGCGATGGCGATAGGTGCGGTTGGCAGCTGCGTAGGATACATTGGTTCCTGGCCTGAAATTGGTGGCTCTAACGTCAATTTCCGAAAAGCCAGTCAACCCACCGAAGTTGTAGGGTGATGGTTGAATACCAGTTCGCACAGTCATGTAACGGGTAACATCGTTCAGACCTCCCCAGCGCCACCAGGTAGTGCGGCCGGTTTCGAGGTCATTTACCTGAATTCCGTTGATAGAGATAGGCATATGGTTGGAGTCGTAACCCCGTATCCTGAAACGCGCAGCCCCGAAATTGAATCCTGCAGTGGCGGTAAAAACATCTCGCGAAGACTGCAGAATTCCTGAAATGTCCTGAGATTCCATCTCCGCCTCAAGATCCTCAGCTGAGATGGCGAAATCCGGTGTCATGGGTTGAGAAAAATAATCGACCGTGTCAGGTGTCAGGGTAACCTGCGTGGTATCCCTTTGGGCCGATAAGTGTAATGTGCTCAACAAGAGTACAAATACAACTATTCCGCGGAAATAGACTTGCATCTGGTTGTTCGGTTCTGATTTGGGACGCCAAAAGTACGCAAGCCCCTCAACTTTTTACATCACAACATCAAAGTTAACAAAACAGTAATCGGTGCTTTCAAGGATTTTCATCTAATTTGGAACCATCTTTGCCAACAAGCTACACTAGCTGCAATCATTACTTTTGACTCAAATATTTCACGATGATTTTCCGTCTGATTCACTTTATAGCCCTTATTAGCTTCCAAATAGTCCTTTCCTGTGAGCTTCGGGCACAGGAGTTTGTGCCAGCCTGCATTGGGTTCTACAACGTTGAAAACCTGTTTGACACGATTGATACTCCGGGTGTGCGCGATAGCGAATACACCCCCGACAGCCCCAAGAAATGGAATACTGAGCGTTACTACGACAAGCTCGAAAAACTGGCGCGCGTCATTGGCGAAATGGGCGCAGATATTCATCCCGATGGGCTGGCTGTTGTTGGGCTGGCAGAGGTAGAAAACCGCGATGTTGTTGAAGACTTGGCGAATACGGGTATTTTGAAAGAACGCGGCTACGATGTTGTACACTACGACTCACCGGATAAAAGAGGGGTGGACGTGGCACTTATCTATCAACCAAAGTACTTTGAAGTGCTGAACCATAAAAGCTACACGCTCACCATCCCCGACATGCCTAACTTTTACACCCGCGACCAGCTGATTGTAAGCGGAGTATTGGATAAGCGCGATACCGTGCATGTACTCGTTGCCCACTGGCCTTCACGACGAGGTGGAGAGAAACGAAGCCGCCATTTGCGTGTGGCCGCGGCCGAACTGGGTCGGAGCATCATTGACTCTTTACTAACCGAAAACCCGCTAGCTCGAATCATGTACATGGGCGACCTCAACGATGACCCGGTGAACATTAGTGTGCGGCGCGGTCTTCGTTCGGAAAGGAGAAAAGAGGATGCGGTGAAGGGGCGCCTATATAACCCCATGGAAGACCTGTACCACAAGGGCATAGGCACACTTGCATGGCGCGACACCTGGAATCTTTTTGACCAAATTATATTATCTGAAGCACTTGTAACGGGCGAAGGCGGTGCCTTTCGTTACTTTGGAGCGAGGGTATTCAACAAACCATACCTGCGTCAGGCCGACGGCCCTTTTGCCGGCTATCCATTCAGAACCTATGTGGGTGACTCATTTCGCGGAGGCTACAGCGACCACTTTCCTGTGTATATTATCCTGGTGCGCGAGCTTGACGAGCACTCGCCATAGGAAAGAGATTCGTTATATTTGTTCAAGATGTTGACCAACACAGACAACCAATAAGAGTGGTCAACGTAGTATGTAGTACTATTTCATCAAATCGCGGTTTTGAGGCTGTTGCGTAATCGAATCATAGGGGCATTATTGCCCTTGCTTTTTTTTAGCGGGGTTCAGCTGCAGGCAGGCCATATTGCAGGTGCTGATATCACTTATGAATGTCTGGGCGGAAACGAATATGAAATAACACTCACCATTTATCGAAACTGTGCTGAAGCAACGCTGCAAAACCAGCAAATGATTCAGTTCACCTCCTCTTGCGGGTTTTTTCTTAATCAATTTGCGCAACAAACCAGCACAAGCGAAGTATCGCAGCTGTGTCCATCTGCGCTGCCGAACTCAACTTGCAACGGTGGTTTTTGGCCGGGTATTCAAATCCATCAGTACAAAACCGTGGTGACCCTTCAAACATGCTTCAATTGGGAGATTTTCTGGCAGCTTTGTGTTCGGACTGAAACAAACAATGTGAACGACAGTGACGGTCCATGCTATCGGGTTAATGCGTTTTTGAATAATCTCGAGGCCCCTTGCAACAACTCTCCTGTCATTACTGAACAAAACATACCCTACGTTTGCGTAAACCAACAGGTTAATTACAACATGGGGGTTCAGGAGTTTGACGGAGACAGCTTGAGATACTACCTTGTTTCCGCTCTCAATTTCGGTGGGTTTCCTGTGCCCTATGAGGCGGGGTTCTCTGGTATAGCTCCCATACCGGGAATTACCATTGGAAACAACACGGGCCAACTCTCATTCACCGCCACCAATACAGGGCTTTACACCGTGGTGATAGAGGTAGAAGAATTCAACTCAGCAGGTGTGTTGATTGGCAAAATCCGAAAGGACTTTATTTTTGTTGTTGAGAACTGCCCGCAACCGGTTCCGCAACCTGAGGACGGCGGTTTTTCCAGTATCACAGGTAGCGGAACTCTTGTAGACGGCAATATCATTGAAGTGTGTGGTGGAGACCAGTTTTGCGCCGAAGTATCGTTTTCATCGGTAAACCCCGCAACAGAAATCACCCTGAGCTCTCAAGTGCAGAACATCCTGCCGGGAAGCACTTTCAATGTATCGGGTACAAATCCCGCCGTAGCTGAAATTTGCTGGGATGTACCTTTGGGCTTTTCAAACAGTATTCAGGTAAACCTGGCTGCTCAGGATGATGCTTGTCCGGTTTTTGGGGTGGCATATTGGAGCTTCATTGTCACGCCCACCGTTGGAGTTAATGCAGGACCTAATATCGTAATCTGCGAGGGCGAATCTGCCCAACTTCAGGTAACCGGAGACACAGATTATATCTGGCAATCTTTCAGTGGTGATCCAATCATTCCGGGAGTGAATTTTTCGTGCACTGATTGCCCTAATCCGATTGCCACTCCGACTCAAACAACCACCTATCTTGTTACAGGCCTGAACGACAACACTGCTTGCATCAACACCGATACTGTTGTGGTGGCAATTGCCCTCAAAGACATGAACATACAGCTCACAAGTGAAAGCTGCTTTCTGAATGATGCCTCCATATTGCTCAACATACCCTGGGGGTCGGGTGACTACTCATATCTCTGGGATACCGGCGACACTGTGCCAAACCTATTTAACATTCCTGCCGGCGACTATAGCATACAGGTATCAGACAATATCCTAAATTGCGAAATTGATACCGTGCTCTCAGTAGAGTTCCCGCCATTTCCCAACACCTATGCCGGGCCTGATGATTTCGCTTGTGATGTATTCTACGAGTTGCAAGCAGTGCCTGATGCCCAATATGGTTTTTGGGAAGCGCCCTCTGGTTCCGGAACCACTTTTCTCACGTCCTGGTTCGATCCCAACGCACCCATCGTGGTAGCCAACAACGGAACATGGACCTTTTATTGGTACGAAGACGACTTTAACGCCTGTACCGGGGTTGACAGCGTAACCATAACCGTGGCCAACCCGCCGGCCCTCGAAGCTGGCCCGAATGACGGAATCTGTGGGCTGACCTACACGCTCTCTGCGGAAATAACCCCTATTGGGGAACCTTTCTGGACAGGTCCGCCCGGAGCAGTATTTGACCCCGATCCATTTGACCCCGAAGCCACCGTCACAGTCAATGAATATGGCTCCTACTGGTTTTACTGGCAACTTGACCTCGGTAATAACTGCGGTGGTGTGGATTCGGTGCTCATAACATTTGGTGAGCCTTTGATAGCCGATGCAGGCATACCTGCAGACTCCATTTGCGGTTATGAATACGGGCTGCAAGCCACCACAGGCGGTACAAGCTGGTTCTGGTCGGGTATTGGTGCTGGGCTAAGTTTTGAGCCGATTGTAAACGCTCCGAATGCCACAGTCATTGCCGGCAGCGCAGGAACTTACATCGCGGTTTGGCACATCTCAGACGACTGGTGTTCAGCTACCGACACCGTGCAAATCACTTTTATTGACCCGCCATTGGCAGATGCCGGCTTGAACGACACCATCTGCGGACTGGAATACCAGCTGAACGCCACGCCTTCTTTCGGAGCGGGTTTTTGGAGCGGACCCAATGGCACAATTTTCCTGCCCGACTCCGCCGACCCGCAGGCCACGGTTAACGCACCCCAATACGGCCTGCATACATTTGTATGGCAGGAAGACAATGGCTTTACCTGTCAGGATGCTGATGAGGTTACCATTCTTTTTGTGGAACAACCCGTGGCCAACGCCGGTCAGGATGTTGAAGCGTGCGGCCTTGATTATGACTTTGCCTTCAACGCCAATGGAGCTGTGCCAAGCGTGGGGCAGGGGGTTTGGACTTCCAGTGACCCGGAGGTCATTTTTTCTGACGCCAATAACCCGGCACCACAGATTGAAGTCCCGCAACAAGGCAGCTATACACTCACGTGGACAGAAGACAATGAGCATGGTTGCATAAGCAGCAACACCCGCGAAGTTACCTTCTGGCTCATTCCCCAAACAGAAGCATTAGCTGACACCCAGGTTTGCGGCCCTGAAGCCCTGCTCTCAGGAAGCACCAACATCGGAACCACGCTCTGGACGGGGCCTCCCGGAACGGAATTTAACCCCGGTGCCAATCAGCAAGAAGCAACAGTGACTGCTCCGGATTACGGTACATGGTCATTTACATTTCTGGCCGACAACAACGGCTGTCTTGATTCGAGCTTGGTTGAAGTTGAGTTCACCGAAATTCCTGAAGCCAACGCCGGCCCCGACGCCGCTTCTTGTGGTCTGTCCTATAACCTGCAAGCCGAAACAGGCCTGGGTACGGGCACCTGGTCTGTTCCGCTTGGGGCCTCGGTTTCTGACATCAACAGTCCAGATGCAACCCTTGAGGCTCTTGACTACGGTCCTGTTACTCTGATATGGGAGCTAAACAACAACGGGTGTACCGATACCTCGCACGTTACTGTACAGTTAGTTGAGCAACCCGCGGCCAACCCGGGTTCTGATGCCGTAGTGTGCGGTTTGCAGGCCGAACTGCAAGCCCTTCCCTCATCGGGAACTGGCCTGTGGTTCACCAATAGCGCGGCAGATATAACACAGGGCGTAGCAGGGTTTGCTACAGTCGAAGCCCCCTCACCCGGAACCATTACTTTTTGGTGGGTAGAAAACAATGGCTTTGGCTGTGTTGACAGCGCATCAGTGGATGTGACCTTTGTGGCTTTCCCAGAAGCCAATGCTGGTGCCAACGACAGTATTTGCGGACTGCAGGCCAACCTTGCCGCAATTCCTTCAGGTCTCTCCGGTGCATGGAGTTCTTCTGACCCGGGCATCTCCTTCTCCGACCCAAGCGATCCCAACGCCTTGGTGACCTCTGCCGAATACGGGGCCTTTCAACTTATTTGGACCGAAGATAATGGCAACAACTGTACGGACAACGACGAAATAACCCTAACATTTTTGGAGATCCCTCAAGCTGTGGCGGGTGAGGATTTTGATGTCTGCGGGCTGTCTATCAATCTCAATGCCCAGAACCCAACCGTTGGAAGTGGACTTTGGAGCGGACCAGAAGGAGTATGGAGCAACCCCGGCAACCCACAGTCATTGGTTGAGGTTACTACGCCGGGCACTTACATCTTCACCTGGACAGTGAGCAACGGTAATTGCAGTGCCAGCGATGAAGTTGTCGTTCAGTTTGATCTCCTCCCGGCATTGAATGCAGGCCCCGACGCAGGAGTTTGCGGATTGGTGCACGAACTCTCTGCGGTTTCTGCTACTGGAGGTGGTAACTGGAATGTGCCTTCGGGAATTGTGATATCAGATGTATTCAATCCAAGTGCTGCGATTGAGGCAGGTTTAGTAGGCTCCTATACCCTCTACTGGGTGGAAACCGAGGGGGCGTGTATCGACAGCGCAGCAGTTGAGATTTCTTTCATTGATGAGCCCGTTGCACATGCAGGCGAGGATGCCTCAGTATGCGGGCTCGAATATTCCCTTGGCGCTTCCGGAAACGTACCCACAGGAAGCTGGCTCCCCGTTCCGGGCCTCACTTTTAGCAATCCGAATGATGCGAGTGCCACGGTAACCGCAGATGACTTCGGTACCTACACCCTTACCTGGCAGCTTTCGGCTGGGCCGGGCTGTGAGGATGAGGACGAAGTAACCATTACTTTTATTGAGGCGGCAGTGGCCAACGCCGGTACAGATGTAGTAGCTTGCGGACTTGAAGCACAACTCGCCGCTTTACCCGCAGGGGGCGAGGGAAGTTGGAGCGGGCCTGCAGGGATTATTTTCGAAGATGAATCCAGTCCCACCAGCGGAGTTTCGGCCCTCAATTATGGCACCTACACCCTTACATGGACAGAAACTTCAGCCATCTGTGCCACTTCAGACGAGGTAGAAGTGCTCTTCACAGAGCAGCCCATTGCCCAGGCCGGAAACAACACCACGGTGTGTGGACTGAATCACCTGCTATCAGCCGCGCCCTCCGCCGGAAATGGAGTGTGGACCGCCTCCGAACCCGGAGTAACGTTCTCGCCGGCAGCATCAAACCCCAACGCCATCGTTACAGTTCCCGCACAGGGCACATACACCCTCACATGGACCGAAACCAACGGAAATTGCTCAGACGAAGACAGCATTGAAATAGACTTCACTTCACAGCCCGTTGCCGACGCTGGTAACGATGACTTTGTGTGCGGTCTATCCTATCAGCTTCAGGCCACCGGCGCAGGAGGCGAATGGCTGGGTGCGCCCGGCGTTGTGTTCAACCCTAACGCGTCCGCGCCCAATGCAACAGCAGTCGTTCCTGAATATGGGTCCTACACCTTCATCTGGGTCATTGATGCCGGCAATGATTGCACCGATGAGGGCGAGGTAAACATAGATTTCTTCGGTACGCCGCAAGTTTCAGATGTTGTGGTTAGTTGCATCGACGGAAACATCAACTACCAGGTGAGTTTTACCATCTCGGGCGGTGATCCAAACAGCTACTCCGTATCAGGTGGCAGCGGAACCCTCACCGGAAACCAATTTGTAAGCGATGCCATTCCCAACGGAGGCACCTACAATTTCAATGTGCAGGATGCCAATGGATGTCAGGTAGTGAATGTGAGCGGCAACAACGTGTGCCCCAACCTCACCTACTCGGGCACCATGAGCCAGCAAACTCTGCAGGTTTGTGGTGCAGACCCCGCTGCAGCCATTCACAACAACGACCATACGCTGGATGGAAATGACGCCCTGATGTTCATTCTGCAGAGCAACCCCAGCTTACCCCTGGGAACCGTTTATGCGCAGGGGTCAACACCCTCATTTACCTTTCAGCCGGGTATGCAGTACGGGGTAACCTACTACATCTGCGCAGTGGTAGGCAACGACGACGGAACCGGAGCCGTTGACTTCAATGACCCGCTCTTGTCTGTGTCAGTAGGAACACCGGTGGTTTTTGCCGACACCCCAACGGCTAGCGTGTCGGGATCAGGTTCTGCATGTATGGGAGATACCATTTGGGCCACTGTGCAATTCTCTGGTACCGGTCCGTACAGCTTCCAGTACAACATCAATAATGTGCCTCAACCGATTGTTACTTCGGAGGAAGCCCTTATTCAAATACCCCTTGTATCCAACAGCCAATTACAGCCCGTGCTCGTTTCCAACGCTTTTTGTTCGGGTACAACTTCCGGTGTTGCCAATGCTCAGTTCGCGCCTCTGCCGCAGGGAATTCTTTCGGGTGGTGGCCAGGTGTGCGAGGGTGAGAACGCACAAATGCAGGTTCAGCTTAGCGGTACGGCGCCCTTCACATTTATGTATGCCATTGATGGTGTGCCTCAGCCTGAAATAGTAACTCCCCAAACGGTTTACAACTTTGAGTCGGGTAACCCTGGAACGTTTATACTTCTGGAAGTGGAAGACCAGTTCTGCGAGGGTAATGCCAATGGCGAAGCCGAGATTGAAGTTACCCCTGCCCCTATAGCCTTTGCCGGAAACGACCAGGAGCTTTGTTACACTCCGGAGGGTTTTCAGCTGGGAACAGCTTCACAAACCGGCTGGCAATACCTTTGGAGCAACCCGCAACTCCTCAGCAACCCCGAAGCATCCAATCCCCAATTTGTGCCTCCCACTGCTCCTTTGGTTCCCATGAGCTATACGTTTACAGTTACGGTGAGTAACAACGGCTGTTCAGACACGGATGAAGTAACGATTACTGTGCTCCCTACCCCTGTTTTGCAAACCAACAACCAAGTGAGTATGTGCCAGGGTGGAGCCGCACAATTGCAGGTAAGCAGTGCCAGTGAAGTTCAATGGTCGCCCGAAACCAATGTGGCCATGCCCAACTCGCCCATTACCTGGGTGTATCCGCCTTCGGACCAACTCTACACCGTAACAGCGTCCAACGATTTCGGGTGCGACGCACTGGGCCAGGTTCAGGTTATCGTACACCCTATGCCGGTAGTGCAGTTTACCTCAACCATAGATACCGCATGCGCCCCGGCAGTTATCTCTTTTCAGAACCTCACCAGCCCCGGGTTTCTGGGTTCCTGTAGCTGGAATTTTGGAAACGGGATGATTGCCAACACCTGCGTTCCAAGTGTTACTACCTACTATCCGAATCAGGGTCAGTACCATGTGAGCCTCACCGTAACCTCTCCTTTTGGCTGCAAGGCCACCGTAACCGAATACAACTACATCAATACCATCGGGCCGCAAGCCATGTTCAGCTACATCCCGGAACGTCCTTCACTGAGTAATCCGGTGGTACAGTTTAAGAACCAAAGCAACGGGGGCGTCCAGTATTTTTGGGATATGGGCGAACTGGGCAGCTACTTTACATTCAGTCCCGAAGTGGAATTCCCAAGTGAAATGCCCGGTGAGTACGAAGTGTGCTTAACCGCGATTGATGAAGACGGCTGTTTTGACCAATACTGTGAGGTGGTGGAGATTGAGGCCGACCTGTTTGTGTACATCCCCAATGCCTTCTCGCCCAATGGAGATGGAATAAACGATCTTTTCTATCCGGTGATGGAGGGAGTTGACATTGTGGAATACGAATTCAAAATCTTTAACCGAAGAGGCCAGCTCGTTTGGAATACCACCGACCCCGAAGCCAAATGGAATGGCGCCGACATGACCGGCGATTTCTACGACGACAACCAACTGTATGTATGGACTTTGCGCATCAAAGACCGCTACTCAACCCTGCGCAAAGAAAGCACCGGAACAGTCATGCTAATTCGATAGCCCCGCGCTTTTTCTTACCTTGGGGGCTCAAAGAAAAAGTGCATGATACAGAAGATTAATTCCCTCGAAGAATACCACCAACATTACAAGAAAAGCGTAGAGAACCCTGAAGCTTTCTGGGCTGACATTGCATCGACATTCCGGTGGCGAAAACGCTGGAAAAAGGTCTTAAATTGGGAGTTTAATACCCCACGAGTAGAATGGTTCTCCGATGGCAAGCTCAATATAACCGAAAACTGCCTGGATCGTCATCTCGCAGAAAACGGAGAGAAAATAGCCCTCAGGTGGATTCCGAACGACCCATCGGTTGTACACAGAGACATAAGCTATCGCGAATTATACGAGCGTGTTAATCGGTTTGCCAATGGATTGAAGAAACTCGGCGTAGAGAAAGGAGACCGGGTGTGTATTTATATGCCCATGGTTCCGCAGTTGGCTGTTGCGGTTCTCGCTTGCGCCCGAATAGGAGCTATTCACTCCGTTGTATTCGCAGGCTTTTCGGCCAAATCCCTAAGAGACAGGATTCAAGATGCTGATTGCAAAGTAGTTGTTACCTCAGACGGGGGATATCGCGGAGCAAAAACCATTGATCTTAAAAGCATTGTTGACGATGCGCTCACAGATTGCCCCTCGGTGAGGCAAGTGGTGGTTTACGAACACGTAAAATCGAACCCGCCAATGAACGAAGTCAGAGACATATGGTGGCACAATCTCGTGTCTGATTGTAATACAAATCTCGAGGCTGAAGAAATGGATGCTGAAGATGTACTCTTTATACTTTACACATCCGGCTCCACAGGAAAACCAAAAGGAGTGGTGCACACCACGGGCGGCTATATGGTATATGCCGAGTACACCTTTCGCAATGTTTTTCAATACATACCCGGTCAGGTGTACTGGTGTACGGCAGATATCGGCTGGATCACCGGTCACACCTACATCATCTACGGACCTTTACTGGCAGGCGCTACGAGCATCATGTTCGAAGGGGTGCCTACATATCCCGATGCAGGTCGCTTTTGGGACGTGGTTGAAAAATACCGCGTAAACATCTTCTACACTGCGCCCACGGCCATTCGTGCATTGATGGCTCACGGCAACGAATTTGTTGAAAAATACAACCTCAGCTCCCTCAAAGTATTGGGCTCCGTTGGTGAGCCCATCAACGAAGAAGCCTGGGAGTGGTACCATGAAGTAGTGGGCAAAGGCAACTGCCCCATTGTGGATACGTGGTGGCAAACCGAAACGGGAGGTATTCTCATTTCACCATTGGCCGGCCGCACACCCCTCAAACCGAGTTTTGCCACGCTACCACTACCCGGTGTTCAGCCCGCAATCGTAGATTCTGAAGGCAACGAATTGGAAGGAACCGGTGTGGAAGGCAACCTTTGTATCAAATTTCCGTGGCCCGGAATGCTCCGCACTACCTGGGGCGACCATGAACGGCTGCGCCTCACCTACTTTTCAGCCTTCGAGAACAAATACTTCACCGGCGATGGGGCCAAACGCGATGCCGACGGGTACTACAGGATAACGGGACGTGTGGATGACGTGATCAACGTGTCGGGGCACCGATTTGGTACGGCCGAAATTGAAGACGCTATTGATGAACACGAAGCAGTGATTGAAAGTGCCGTAGTGGGCTATCCGCACGACATCAAAGGGCAGGGAATCTACGCATACGTAATTGTGTCGCAGGGCCTTGATAACCCGGATAAGATGCGAAAGGAAATTACCGACATGGTGGTAAAACAAATCGGTCCGATTGCCAAGCCTGATAAAATTCAAATCGTAAGCGGGTTACCCAAAACCCGCTCCGGCAAAATCATGCGACGTGTTTTGCGCAAAATCGCCGAAGGTCAGGCAGACCAGATTGGTGACACTTCTACCCTGCTCGACCCTGAGGTTGTAGAGGAAATCAAAGCGTCTGCCTTGTAGCCGGAATAACTACTCGTCGTCATTGTCGGAGTAGCTACGTTGAGCCTTTTCTACGTGCTCACGGATGTTAGCGAGGTCAATGAAATGACGGCCGGCAACATCCCGCAACTCACGCGCAACAAACTGCTCAGTGGCAACCACCAAAAACTGTTTGCCCCGCGCTTTAAGGAGTCGCAGTGCGCGCTCAAAATCTCCATCCCCACTGATCAGCACGGCTTTGTCGTAGTTGTCGATGGTGTTAAACATGTCGAGCGCAATTTCAATATCCAGATTCGATTTGCGGATTTTCTTACCAGAACTCGCGTCGAAAATGGTTTTAATAGGCTTGGTAACCAAAGAATAGCCCATTTGGGGCAAGGCGCGTAAAAAGGCGTCTTGCTTCACAGCCGACGGCCCCTCAGTACCGATGTAGTAAAAGGCATCTACAATGGTGCCGTACGATTCAATGTAATCGAGAATTTTCTTTGGATCGCAAAACCAACCCAACGCGTCTTTCTGCATGAAAAAAAAGTTAGAGCCATCCAGAAAGACTGATATCCGCGTTTGATTCATACCTGCTTGTATAGATTGTTTGTGATAAGTAATGGTGCAATGTTACACAATGTTCGCGAAAAGCAAGTTTATCGCCTCTTTACTGCAGTGCACAAAAAAACCCCGCTGCAAGGCGGGGTTCAGTGCTGACTATCAAAAGCAATTAACAGTAGGCGTCGTACGCAGCGTGCAGGTTCTCGGCAATCATTTGCGGGCTTCGGCCTTCAATGTGGTGCCGCTCAATAAAGTGAACCAGCTTACCATCTTTAAACATCGCAATAGCCGGAGACGACGGAGGGTAAGGAAGGGTGTATTTCCGCACCTGCTCGGTGGCCTCACGGTCAACACCAGCAAACACCGTGCATAGGTTGTCGGGTTTGCGGGTATGGTTGAGCGACATTTTAACACCGGGCCGGGCATTTCCGGCAGCACAGCCGCACACAGAGTTGATGACAACCAGCGTACAGCCTGCATTTTCGTTGATTGCTTTGTCAACGGCTTCTATTGTGGTGAGCTCCTCAAAACCTACATCAGTGAGGTCGGCTTTCATGGGAGCAACTAAATCAGGTGGATACATAACTCTTGGGTTTAAGGTGAAGGTACAAAGGTACCGATTTCGTACAACCTTGTGAACACGCAAAGAGCCTTATGGTTCCCGGCGTCTGGCAAAAAATTCGCGAAGCAAGGCAGAGCACTCCTCTTCCATCACGCCCGAAACAACCTCTGTTTTAGGGTGAAGCAGTTGTTCGCTCAACCTGGCGTATCCCCGCTTTTCATCCGACGCGCCATACACCACTTTTCCTATCTGGGTCCAGAAGGCAGCTCCGGCACACATTACGCAGGGCTCCAATGTTACGTAGAGCGTACATTCGCTGAGGTACTTGTTTCCGAGGAACTCCGCTGCTGCGGTAAAGGCCTGCATTTCGGCGTGAGCGGTAAAATCGTGGAGACGCTCTGTGAGGTTGTGACCCCGGGCGATGACCATTCCCTTACAAACCACCACTGCGCCCACCGGAATCTCATCTTGCTCAAAGGCCCGATGTGCTTCGGCAAGTGCCAGTTTCATAAAGTGTTCGTTGCTTTGCGCAGTTAGCATAGCCTCATTTACGGAGCGTCAAATTTACTATTTTCGCAGCCCAAACACCCCCCTATGTACCGGACACACACCTGCGGAGAATTAAGAAGCCAACACATCGGTCAAAGCGTTACCCTGGCCGGCTGGTTACAGCGGTCGCGCGACCTTGGCGGAATGACTTTTATAGATCTGCGCGATCGCTACGGCATCACGCAGTTGCTCTTCAATATGGACGTAGATGCCGCTCTTTGCGAAAAAGCGCGCAAGCTCGGACGTGAGTTTGTGTTGCAAATTGAGGGCAAGGTTGTTGAGCGATCAAGCAAAAACCCCAACATGCCTACCGGGGATGTTGAAATAGCCGTTACCGCCCTCAATGTTTTGAATGCCAGCCTCACCCCGCCATTTACCATCGAGGACGAGACAGACGGAGGCGAAGACCTTCGCATGAAATACCGCTATCTGGACTTGCGACGCGCCCCTGTTCGAAGCAACCTGATGCTCAGACACCGCCTCGGTATCGAAACGCGCAAATACATGGATGCTGCAGGCTTTCTTGAGATAGAAACTCCGTACCTGATAAAATCTACCCCCGAGGGAGCCCGCGATTTTGTGGTGCCCAGCCGAATGCACCCCGGTCAGTTTTATGCGCTGCCCCAGTCGCCCCAAACCTTTAAGCAGCTGCTGATGGTAAGCGGTTACGACAAGTACTACCAGATTGTGAAGTGTTTTCGTGACGAAGACCTCCGCGCCGACCGCCAGCCTGAGTTTACCCAGATTGACTGCGAGATGGCTTTTGTAGAGCAGGAAGACGTGCTCAACAATTTTGAAGGTCTGGTTCGCCATTTGTTTAAAGTAGTAAAGGGAGTTGAACTTCCTGCTTTTCCGCGAATGGATTACGCCGAAGCCATGGAGCGATTCGGCTCAGACAAGCCCGACCTTCGATTCGGAATGGAGTTCAAAAACCTCGATTCGGTAGCCAAAAACAAAGGCTTTAATGTGTTTGATCAGGCAGAATGCGTGCTGGCCATAGTGGTTCCGAATTGCGCCGAGTACACCCGCAAACAACTCGACGCCCTCACCGATTGGGTGAAGCGCCCGCAAATAGGAGCCAAAGGGCTTGTTTACTGCAAGTGCAACCCAGATGGCACCTTCAAATCGTCGGTGGATAAATTTTTCGACCAGGACGCGCTGGCCGAGTGGGCTGCGCATTGCGGTGCACAATCGGGCGATCTTATCCTGGCTCTATCGGGCGACTTGCACACCACCCGCAAACAACTCTCCGAGTTGCGCCTGTACATGGGTTCTGAGCTGGGCCTTCGCAAAAACGATGTCTTCAAACCGCTGTGGGTGGTTGACTTTCCGCTGCTCGAGTGGGACGAGGACTCACAGCGTTTCCACGCCATGCACCACCCCTTTACTTCGCCCAAACCCGAGGATTTACCGATGCTGAACACCGACCCCGGCAAGGTGCGGGCCAATGCCTACGACATGGTCATCAACGGGGTTGAGCTTGGAGGCGGATCCATTCGTATTCACGACCGCAAACTTCAGTCGCGAATGTTTGACCTGCTCGGTTTCACGCCCGATGAAGCCTCGGCTCAGTTTGGCTTCCTGATGCAGGCCTTCGAATACGGTGCGCCTCCACACGGCGGTATTGCCTTTGGCTTCGACCGCTTGTGCGCCATGTTTGGAGGCAGCGAGTCAATCAGAGATTACATCGCATTCCCCAAGAACAATGCGGGTAGAGACGTGATGATTGATGCGCCTGCACATGTGGATGCAGCACAGCTTGATGAGCTGAGTCTCGACATTGTTCGCAGAGAGGAATAGACCCTACATCCGGCCTTTCAGCATCATGTTCCAGTACATGAACGGCAGGCCGTACTTTTTGAGGACCCACATGCTCCACTGCTCTTTGGCGGTATTCACAAACTTCGAAATCAGCGGATCAGAGTCTCGCACGTTGCCGTATTTAAACTCAGCAAGCACCATCTTTCCGTAGCCTGTAACCAGCGGGCACGATGAATAACCTTCGTATTTAAGATTACTCAGGCCTCCACTATTTTCCATCATGTGCAGAATATTACCAACCACAACGGGAGCCTGCTTGCGGATGGCCGCGCCCGTTTTGGCAGTGGGCAGGGCAGCCGAGTCGCCTAGACCAAAAACGTTGGCGTAGCGAGGGTGCTGAAGTGAGTTGATATCAACCTCCATCCAGCCTTTGTGGGGACCTTCCTGATGGGCCAGCGGCGAGTTCCTAATAAGCTCGGGAGCCGATTGTGGCGGCGCAAGATGCAGCATGTCGTAAGGAACAGCAATCACGGTATCGCCTACCAATTGCTCGTTGATTTTGTTGTCTTCTGTGACCACGCAGGCGTTTTCGCCCGGCTCTGAGTAGTGGAAATAGATGATTTTCTTCTCGGGATCTATGCGCTCAGGGCTGTAAAATGGCTTGAAGATTATCTCGCGGTCAATCAGTATTTTATTGAGCGTTTTGGCAAAGTCTTTCACCCCAAAAATGACGGAACCCGGCGTGGCAAACACCACGTTGGTATTGTCGCGCACTCCTTGCTTTCGGAAGTATTCCTCAGCGAGGTACATAATTTTTTGCGGCGCGCCACCACAGCGAATGGGGGTAGAAGGTTGTGTAAAAACGGCATTTCCGCCTTTAAAGCGCTGCAGAACCTCCCAGGTGTGTTTGGGGTCGGTGTAGTTGCTGCATACATCGCCTTTGCCCAGCGCTTCTGACAACCCCGGCAGCAAATCGGGCCGGTTTTGCACACCGATGCTCACTATCAGGTAGTTGTACGTGAAGTCTCCGGAATTTCTTGTGATTACCGCATTGTTCTCCGGGTCAAGCTTTTCTGCGTAGTCTTTGATCCAGTCCACATCGGGCGGAATAACTGAGGCCTCCTTGCGGATGGTTTTGTCAAAGTCGAAAGTACCCGCTCCAACCAATGTCCACGCGGGTTGGTACTGGTGCTTTTCCGAAGGCTCTATCAGGCCAATGGTAAGTTTCTTGTTTTTTCGTCGAAGCTGAGCGGCGGTCATAATGCCGCCGGTTCCACCTCCAATGATTAGCACTTCATAGTGTGTCCTGGCCATCTCGATAGTTTTTGTTGAGGTGAAGGTGGCGGTTTTGTTCGACACACGCGGTAACAGGGGTTACACAAGCAGGGCAAACGCAGGTAGATAAGAGTCTATGACTGGCATTCATTCTCTTAGCGCCCATTGCACCTCCCCGCCCGCCCGCAGAAGGCGGGCCTGTCCGCAGAAGGCGCAAAGTTGGCAAGGGTAGACCTCACATTCTAAAATCAAACTTCGTCTTCGTTAAACGCAATCAATTTAAAATGTGTTTGCTCTATTACACAAGCCTCATGAGAGGCGCTTTTTGAGCTTTTCAATGGTTGCAGCCGCATTGCCGATATAAATATCGTTATCTACCACAAAAACCGGGCGTTTCAAAAAGGTGTACTCGTCGAGTATGAGTTGTTGATAGTCCTTTTCGGTCAACTCTTTTTGGGCCAGCCCCATGGCTTTGTACTTCATGGCCCGTCGGCTGAAAAGCGCTTCATAGGATCCTGCCCGCTCTTTCATTTCGTTGAGCTGCGCGGGTGTAATTTTTTCGTGTTTGATGTCTTGCTGAACAAAACCATCGAGCTTAAGGTCGTTCATAATGCGTTGACATGTGCTACAAGTGGAGAGAAAATAAACCTTCTTCATGGCGGTAAATCGTCAAAAAATGGGAAACTTTGAGGCCCAAATATCTGCAAAGAAAATTGGTAACCCAAGAAAGCGATATTCGATCCAAGCTGGGCTTCCGGCGCATTATGATTCCGGTTGTTATCGGGTTGGCGGTGGCTACCTATTTGCTGGTGAGCAACCTCAACGAGGTTCGCTTTGAGGCGGTAGAGCCCGGCACAGGCACCTATGAGTGGCTCAACCCCGAAGGAGATTTGCAGCCCGATGTGTACGACGAAAAAAGTTTCGCCCCCACCGAAGGCGGAGATTACATCCGTCTGACCTATCGGGAGATTTTGCGCAGCCTTGACTGGAGCTGGTATTCTGCGTTCTGGTTTTTTATGGCCCTGTGCTGTGTGGCTGCGCGCGACGCCGGATATATGTACCGCATACGCGTGCTCACTGACAAGGCATTGTCGTGGCGAAAGTCCTTTGACACCATCATGCTGTGGGAGTTTGCGTCCGCGCTCACCCCATCGATAGTGGGGGGTTCGGGCATTGCGCTCTTTATATTGAACAGGGAAGGCATCAAGATGGGGCGAAGCACGGCGGTGGTGATGGTTACGGCGCTACTCGATGAGCTTTTTTACATCACCATGGTTCCGGCTATTTTGCTGCTGATTGGCACGGGGCAGCTGTTTCCGGTGAACATGGAGAAAGAGTTGTTGGGCATCACTTTTGGCACGCAAGGCATTTTCTGGCTGGGCTACTTTTTTATTGTGATGCTCACCACCATCATCGCACTGGCTGTATTCTGGCGACCGCGATTGTTCAAGTTTGTGCTGCTCCAGATTTTCCGCCTTCCTTTTTTACGAAGGTGGCGCTATGATATTATCGCGCTGGGAAATGACATCATCATCACTTCGCGCGAGCTGAAAGGGAAATCAAAAGGATTTTGGGCACGGGCGCTCGGGGCCACATACTTTAGCTGGACTGCCCGTTTTTTGCTGGTAAACATGCTTATCATGGCCGTGATTCCCGTTTCTGACCACTTCCTTTTGTACGGAAGGCAGCTGGTGATGTGGGTCATTATGCTCATCAGCCCTACTCCCGGCAGCAGCGGATTGGCCGAATTTGCCTTTACAGGTTTTCTGGCCGATTTCATTCCGCTCGGACTGGCCGGTGCCCTTGCTTTTATCTGGCGATTGCTCACCTACTACATTTACATCTTTATTGGCGTCATTGTGCTTCCACGGTGGTTGCGCAGAACGGCCATTGAAATACGCCGTAGAAAATCCCAACCCAAACCAGAGTCTTTTTAGAACCTTACCTTTGGGCACACATTTAATTCAAGCATTCACAAATGAAATTCGGAACCAAAGCCATACACGCGGGTGTAGAGCCCGATCCTTCCACCGGAGCTATCATGACTCCTATTTTTCAAACCTCAACCTACGTACAGGAAAGCCCCGGAAAACACAAGGGCTATGAATACTCTCGCACCCAAAACCCTACCCGAAATGCACTTGAGCGCAGTCTTGCTGCCCTGGAAAACGGCAAACACGGTCTCTGTTTTGGCTCTGGCCTGGCTGCCATTGATGCCGTATTGAAAAGCCTTCGCCCCGGCGATGAGGTGGTTTCAACCAACGACCTTTACGGCGGCACGTACCGATTATTCGACAAGGTGTTTGCTCCCTTCGGACTCAAATTTCACTTTACCTCTATGAGTGACCCCAAAAAGGTAGAGGAGCTGATGAATGAAAAAACCAAAATTATTTGGGTCGAGACGCCCACCAACCCCATGCTCAACATCATTGATATTGAAGCCATGGCCGCCATAGCAAAGAAAAACGGTTGTTTGCTGGCGGTGGATAACACCTTTGCGTCGCCCTATTTGCAGAACCCGCTCGATTTGGGTGCGGACATCGTGATGCACAGTGTAACCAAGTACCTCGGTGGTCACTCTGACGTGGTAATGGGCGCGCTGGTGTGCAACGACGATGCGCTCGCCGAAAAACTCTATTTTCTTCAAAACAGCAGCGGTGCCGTGCCTGGCCCTCAGGATTCTTTTTTGGTACTGCGAGGCATCAAAACCTTGCACTTGCGTATGCAACGCCACTGCGAAAACGGCAAAGCAGTTGCGAATTATCTGGCCGGCCATCCACGGGTTCAAAAGGTGTATTGGCCCGGATTCGAAAACCACCCCAACCACGATGTGGCCAAGCGGCAAATGCGCGACTTTGGCGGGATGTTGTCCTTCAGCCTGAAAGACGATACGCAGGATGCAGCTTTCAGAATCCTTGAGAAAACGCGTGTATTTACGCTTGCGGAGTCGCTTGGCGGGGTTGAGTCGCTAACAGGCCATCCTGCCTCCATGACCCACGCTGCCATTCCACGCGAAGAGCGCCTCAAAGCCGGATTGGTGGATAGCCTGATACGTTTGAGCGTTGGTGTTGAGGACATAGAAGATCTGCTCGAAGACCTGAAGCAAGCGCTGGCTTAGTTTTAGAATTCCAATATTGGCCAAGGCTATCATTGCAAATGGTGGCCCGTTTGCTTATATTTGCAACATTACCTGCAAATCACCCCAATGAAGTATTTAAGCTTAACTCTCGGCGCTCTCCTTGCATTGAGTGCTGTCAACCTTTTTGGCCAAAACAGCCATCATCACCATGATGGAACCATACATCCTTGCCATACAGACGAGCGAACTGAGCAACTCCTGCAGGAAAATCCTGAGTGGATTCCACTGGTTGAAGAAGCCAACAATGAACTAGAGCGCTTTACCCGCGAATTTGAAGAGAGTGGTGCTGCCGGAGAGCGAAGCGTGAAAATCATTCCTGTGGTTTTTCACGTGATTCACGCCAACGGCCCGGAAAACATTAGTGCAGAGCAGATTGAGGATTGCATACGCATTATGACCGAGGATTTTACACTTCAAAACAGCGATATTTCGCTTGTTGTGCCTGCTTTCCAAAACATTACTGCTGATGTAGGTGTAGAGTTCCGCCTTGCCAAACTCGACCCTAACGGAAACTGTACCAACGGAATAGTTCGTGTTGAGAATCAGGCAACATTTAATGGCGGCGAAAACCTCAAATCCATTTCGCCGGCATGGCCCAGAGCCAAATACATGAATGTTTGGGTTTGCAACAACATCTCAGGCAATGCCGCGGGATATACCTATACGCCCGGAACTGTAGCCGGCCCCTGGGGAGCTGCTGCCGACGGTATTGTTGTTCAGCACAGCTATGTGGGAAGCATTGGTACAGCCAATTCCACTACAAGCCGAACCATGACCCATGAAGTTGGGCATTGGATCAACCTGCGTCACCCCTGGGGTGGTTCCAATACTCCCGGCCTCGCAAGTAATTGTGACATAGACGATGATGTTGCCGATACGCCAAACACCATCGGATGGACATCCTGTAACCTCAATGGATCATCATGTGGCTCGCTGGATAATGTGCAGAATTTCATGGAATACTCATTCTGCTCCAGGATGTTCACCAACGGACAGCGCACACGGATGCTGGCTGCACTGAACAGCAACACGGCCAGCCGAAGCAACCTATGGACTGCCAACAACCTGGCAGAAACCGGGGTTTTAACAGATGGCGTGCTTTGTAATGCGAAGTTTTCGGCAAGCCAGCGTGAAATTTGCGCCGGTGATTCAGTGGTATATACAGATATGTCTTACCACAACGTAACCACCAGAAACTGGACCTTTGAGGGAGGCACACCTTCAACTGCTACGGGTGAGCAAGTGGTGGTTTATTACAACGAGCCCGGAACCTATAATGTAACCCTGCAGGTTTCTGACGGAAGCAACTCTGTCAGTTCCAACGAAGGAGGATTTGTACACGTGCGCCCCACAGTGGGAGTGCCGCTGCCTTACTCTCAGGATTTCGAGTCTTATGATGCGCAATCACCAAACCCTGCTGACTTTGAATTGGATTGGCAATACGGGAATACCATTACATCTTCGTCATGGGAAGTTACCAGCTTTGCAACCGGGGCATCGGGAACGCACACACTTCGACTGCCCAACCGAAATCTGCCGGCCGGTTCGGTAAGTGAAATCATCAGTAAACCCATTGACCTGTCGAACACCACCACCGATGTTACCATTTCATTCAAATACGCCTACGCACGCCGAAACCCTTCGAATAATGAGCGCCTGCGCTTTTGGGTATCTGCCGATTGTGGCGAAACCTGGAGTTTGAGGGGAATTTGGAGCAATAATTTCGACACAGCGCCTTTCACAAATGTGAATTGGTTCCCGAACAGCCCAAGCCATTGGGAACAAGTGGAAATCACCAATATTCTGGAGAATCATCTTGTAGAGAATTTCCGTTTTAAGTTTTCCTTTGAAAGCGACGGCGGTAACAATTTCTTCGTTGATGACATAAACATCAGCGGCCCACTCGTGTCGAGTATTGAGAACATGGACATTTCACAGAACTTATCTGTGTTTCCCGTTCCCGCCACCGATGTATTGAATATTGCTCTTTACGGAGCTGACCCCTATATGTACCACATTGAGTTATTCAACCCCGTTGGTCAATTGGTGCACGCCTCAGGGCAGAACGCTTTCCCGGGAGGGAGTGCACAAATTACGCTTGATACCCGGTCATACGCAGCGGGTATGTATCATTTGGTGCTGATAAATGACAAGGGGCAACGTGCAGTGAAACGCGTAGTACTCGCCCGCTAAGCCATTGTTGGAACAAGACATAAAAAAAACCGGCCTCAATGGGCCGGTTTATTATGAATGACATTATCCCGTCATTACAGTTCCTTAAAGCCGATCATTACAGTAACGCAACCCTCATGAATAAGCTCGTTGGGGTTGTCTTTCATGGGCACGTTGATACGCAACTTCAGTTTCTGGGTTGATTCCGGCCGAAAGTCAAAATAATTACTTTGATCGTCAGATTTTCTGGCATAAATCTCATTCTTTCGGTCGTCCAGAATCGTAAAGTTTACCTCTCCGAGCAGAGGATGACTACAAACAAGAAGGCGGTATTCCTGCCCACTGAAAAAAGTGAGATTCAGTTCAGCTTCATCTCCGGGCACCAAAAGTGTGCTGTTGTAGTTTTCATTGGGAATAAAGTCCTCAAGTACCGGCCTGCACGAGTTTCGTGTGAAGCTTTTGCACTGTCCAAAGGCCGATCCGGTAAGGATAAGCGCGAGAATAATTGCGAATGCAGTTTTCATTTTCGGTCGGTTTTATTGTATGAAGGAAGTACGAATTTCTTTAACACGCGCTGTAATAGCGGCTATATCATCTGCAGTGTAGCTGTAAGTGGAGGCTCCCCCAATCACCGTTACACCGGTTGACTCGTCCGTCGTAACATCACCCGCCTCGCGGTTTATGTCAATTTGATCGTAAAGTACTTTCAGGGATTCGAGGTCGGCAATGATGCTATCGAGGTTACCTCCGTCGTTGTATGCATTTACCAGTTCGAGCAAATCTGACAGGGAGTACTTTTGGTCTATGACGCGCTGAATGATTTCCTGAGGTACATCCTTCGAGTTTTTGGCGATTTGAGTAGCCAGGTAAAGGCCTTCAATCCAACCTCCGGTGATGACCAATGCAGACACATTTTGGCGGTCGTTCTCCTTCAGGTATGCATCAAGTGTGTAAAAAGAGTCTGAAATGATATCAATAAGCGAGTCTCTGTTCTCAATGTTGGATTCGATGCGATCCATCGTTTCATTATCGAAAGCACTGGTTACTCCCAACTTGTCGGCAAGCTGTTTCGCACAAGACAGGTAAATAATACTCTCCTGATTCTGATTGAAGATACTAGCATAACTGAGATTGGCTCCGTAAATTCCCAAATTGAGGGCCTGTCTTTTGGAAGACGTGTACTTAACCACGTTGCTTACATCGTTTAGCATGCTTGCATCGTAGGTTGTACCGGCTTTTTTCAGAAGAGATGCCATCTCCATAGGTGAAGGAATGGTGTAGAATATTTCCTGTACTTTCTGCAATTTCTTCGCAGCAGAGTCATCTGCTCGTACATCGTCATCTACTTCGCTAATTGCTTTTCTTGAGTCTCCGTTTTCACATTTGCAAGAGCTAAAAGCAACTGCGATTGTTGCGATAAGAACAACGCTGATGAGATTTCGACAGTTGTACATAATTGGTTGCGTTAGGGGTTAGGATAACAAAATTAGTAGTATTCGGCGCAAAGCCACTATTTCAGGGGTTAAACTATAAACAATATACTGTTCATCGGAACTCTGTTGAGGCATGCATACGGTGCGGCTGTACACCCGGTTTCGTTTTTGAGTGCATTTTTCAAACAATTTATATTCACACCCAGGCCTCTCACCTTACTTTGCTTATGATCAATGTGCTTCAAGCCAATTGTTGCCCGTGCCCATATCTACTTTCAGTTCAACATCCAGTTTTACAGCTTCCTGCATTTTCTGAATGATGATGGGCTTGATGATGTTAAGCTCATCTCTCTGCGCATCAAACACCAGTTCGTCGTGTACCTGAAGCACCATTTTCGACTTGAAGTTCTCTTCCCTGAACTCCCTGTAGATGTCGATCATGGCTTTTTTAATGATATCGGCGGCGCTTCCCTGGATGGGTGTGTTGATGGCGTTTCGTTCGGCCTGCCCTCGAACCACAGGGTTTTTGGAGTTAATATCCCGCAGATAGCGACGCCGCCCCATGATGGTTTCAACATAGCCGTGTTCCCTGGCAAACTCAATGCGGTTGTCCATGTATTTTTTAATACCCGGGTAGGTTTTGAAATAGGACTCTATCACCTCTGCCGCTTCGGTGCGACTCAAGCTGCTTTGCTGGCTTAAACCAAATGCGGATACGCCGTAGATAATGCCAAAGTTTACCGTTTTAGCATTGCTTCGTTGTTCTCTGGTCACTTCGTTCAGCGGCACTCCGAAAACCTTAGCGGCAGTGGCAGCGTGGATATCCTCGTCGTTTCTGAAGGCTTCAATCATGGCCTTATCGCCACTCAAGGAAGCAATAACCCTGAGTTCAATTTGAGAATAATCAGCGGCAAGAAGCACGTGTTCTTTATCGCGGGCCACAAAGGCTTGGCGCACTTTTCGTCCGCGCTCTGTTCGCACCGGAATGTTTTGCAGGTTGGGGCCCTGCGAACTGAGTCGCCCGGTAGCAGCTACGGCCTGATGAAAGGTGGTGTGAATTCGCCCCGTTCGCGGGTTCACCAGTTCGGGGAGCGTATCCACATAGGTGTTCTTAAGTTTCACTACTTGCCGGTACTCCAGAATCTGGTCAATGATTTCATGCGTTCCGCGCAGGGTTTCGAGCACAGGCTCCGATGTGGCATACTGCCCGGTTTTGGTCTTTTTGGGTTTGTCAACCAGTTTGAGGTGGTCAAACAATATTTCTCCCAGTTGTTTGGGCGATGCAATGTTGAAATCTGTTCCGGCCAACTCTTTGATTCGTTTTTCAAACTGCACAATGTCGCGGGTAAGTTCCTGAGAATACACCTTAAGCTGGGAGATATCAATGGCTACACCGGCCGCCTCCATGGCTCCAAGCACTTTAACCAGCGGCATTTCAATGTTGTTAAAAAGCTTCCATGTACCTGTTTCCTCCAATTGAGGCGCAAAAAGTTTGTAGAGTCTAAAGGTAATGTCGGCATCTTCAGCTGCGTAATCCTTTACCAGCTCCACAGGCACATCGCGCATGCTCTTTTGGTTTTTGCCTTTTTTGCCGATTAGTGTTTCAATGGAGGTAGGTCGGTAGTTGAGATAGGTTTCGGCAAGCATATCCATGCCGTGGCGCATATCGGGCTCCAACAGGTAGTGAGCCAGCATGGTATCGAACACGGGGCCTTCAATCTCAACCCCATACCATTTCAGCACGGTGAGGTCGTACTTGAGGTTGTGCGCTATTTTGGTGATGTTGGGATGGGTAAATACTTCAGTGAAGTCCTCCAGGATTCTTTTGGCGGCTTTTGGGTTATCGGGTATGGGAACATAGTGCCCTGTGCCAGCCTTTGTGGAAAAGGCCACACCTACCAATTCGGCTTCGTGGGCATCAATATCGGTGGTTTCGGTGTCGAAGCAAAAGGCTTCTGACGATAAAAGCTTCTTCACCAGTCGGGCGCGCTTTTCAGCGGTATCTAACAGTTCATAGCCTTCATTCTGGGTTGATGCAGCAGGAGGTTCGCCGGAGTTTTCAGCAGGTTGAGCAAAGAGATCCATCTGGGTTCCTCTGCCCCCTGTAACAGGAATTTTCTCACCCAGTAAACGCTCACTCAGCGTCCGAAACTCGAGCTCGGTAAAAATTTCCTGTAGTTTCTCTTTATTTGGCTCTTCCACTTCGAGCGATTGCGGCTCGAAGGTTACAGGCACATCCAGCCGAATGGTGGCCAACTGTTTCGACAACAATGCCTGCTCGGCATTCTCTATCACTTTCTCCTTCATTTTTCCCTTCAGCTCGTTGGCGTGCTCCAGCAAACCCTCAATGCTTTTGTACTGCGCTATGAATTTTTTAGCGGTTTTTTCGCCCACACCGGGAATGCCAGGAATGTTATCGACGGCATCACCCCACATACCCAGAATATCAATAACCTGAAGCGGGTCTTCAACCTCAAACTTCTCCTTTACTTCATCCACGCCCCATATCTCTACGCTACCTCCGTTTTTGGCCGGTCGGTGAATCTTCACTTTATCGGTGACCAGCTGCGCAAAATCCTTGTCGGGCGTTACCATGTATACCTCAAAATTGTCTGCTGCGGCCTTGTGGGCAAGGGTACCAATTACATCATCTGCTTCAAAGCCTGCCACCTCAAACACCGGTATGTTAAACCCCTCAACAATGGCCTTAATATAAGGCACTGCCCGTTTAATATCCTCGGGGGTTTCGTCGCGGTTGGCCTTGTATTCGGCGTAATCTTCTACCCTAAAACTACCCCCGGGCGGGTCAAACGCCACGGCAATGTGGGTTGGTTCGTGGTTTTTGAGCACATCCACCAGGGCATTGGTAAACCCAAACACAGCAGAAGTGTTCATGCCTTTTGAATTGATTCTGGGTGCGCGGATAAACGCGTAATACGCACGGAATATCAAGGCATAGGCATCAATGAGGTACAGCTTTTTCTTATCGGACATAATCTGGTAAATCTTGCCGTGAAGATAGAACTATTCCTCGCTTTGGTTAAGCCATAAGGCGTGCAAACCGGGAACTGCAAGCCCAAATTATTTTTTCTCGGGTTCCGGCCACCGCACGCAAAATCTTTCTACATTGCCTCATGCAATCAATCCATTGGGATGGATTGCACCAAAAATAACCAAACCAAAAACCAACGTTATGTTAAGAGAATTCCGGGATTTCATCATGCGGGGCAACGTACTTGAGCTTGCCGTAGCCGTAATCATTGCCGGTGCCTTTGGCGCTGTAGTCGCATCTTTTACCAACGATGTAATCATGCCCCCTATCGGGTTGGCTCTGGGCGGGGTTGATTTTGCTGACCTGGCAATTACCATTCAGGAAGGCCAGTTATCCGCCGATGGATCGGTATCAGTTGAAGCCGTTCAGATTCGGTACGGCGCATTCATTCAGAAGGTTATTGATTTTATCATCATTGCCTTTATCATTTTCATGTTGATTCGCACGTACAACAAAATAAAAGACCGAAACAAGCAAGCCGAAGAGGCCGCTCCTGCGCCACCTCCGGGGCCTACTGCCGAAGAGCTGCTTGGCGAAATTCGCGATTTGCTGAAGAAATAAGATTGGATCTTTCAATGAAAACCCCGCCCTGTATGGTTTGGGATTCTTTTGTTGGCCTCCATGGAAAATGAGATTAACACGGCTCCGTGCATAAGCTTCATGGCAGCATCAGTAAAAATCAGGTCTAAGCTTGATCTTTGAAGCTTGGATAACAAAACGTGGTTAATTCCGTAATAAACGTATCATTCTGCTGCCATGCACAAACTTTTTCTGACACCTGCACTTCTTCTTGCATTCCCGCTGTTCGCGCAATACACCGAGCCAGTCGATAGTGCCGAAACACCTGCTTTAGAAATCGCTCCGGACGATCCGTTTCTGGAGCGAATAGATGCTCAGTGGCAATCCATAGCACATCAGGCGTGGTTTGTACACAGTGACACGGCGTGCTTGAATATCTACGGTTACGAACCTTCTGTGGTGCCAAAAGTATCGGACGACGAAATGCGTGAGCGCGTGAGGCAAATGGATGAGGAAACCATCATGGAGATGCGCTATGACGGGCACATCCGCGGCTTTATTGAGCTTTATGTGTCCAAAAAGCGCGAGTTGTCGTCAAGGGTTTTGGGTCTGTCGGAACTCTACTATCCGATGATTGAGGAAATGCTCGATCGCTTTGACATTCCGCAGGAAATGAAACACCTTGCCGTTGTTGAATCTGCGCTCAACCCTACCGCACGCTCGCGTGCCGGGGCCAAAGGTTTGTGGCAATTCATGTATGGTACCGGTAAGATGTTCGATTTGAAGGTGAATTCATTTGAAGATGACCGCTTCGACCCATTGCAAAGTACCGTTGCCGCCTGCCGCTACCTTCGCCATCTTTATGGTCTGTACGGAGATTGGAATCTTGTGCTGGCAGCCTACAATTCAGGTCCGGGAAACGTGAACAAAGCCATACGTCGCTCAGGAGGTAAGCGCGATTACTGGGCCATACGCAACTACTTACCCAGAGAAACACGGGGTTATGTGCCTGCATTCATCGCGGTAAATTACATGATGACCTACCACCAGGAGCACAACCTGTACCCCCTCTACAATGCCTGTGCATACTATGAAACTGACACCGTGCACGTGCGTCAGCGTCTCACCTTCGATCAGGTTTCGGCTTACACCAACGTGGATGCTACATTGATAGCCTCTCTCAACCCCATGTACCTGCGTTTTGTCATTCCTGCTCAGCCCGATGCACCCAAAGTCTTGCGTTTGCCTTCAGAAGCAATCGGTGTGTTTCTTGCCAACGAAGACAGCATTTACCATCACCAACCCGAACCCACCACTCCGATGCTCGCACAGGAGGTTACCGAGTACCACCGGGTGCGCAGCGGTGAGTTTCTGGGCTCAATAGCCAACCGCTACGGAGTGCGGGTTAATGAACTAATGGAGTGGAATGGATTGCGAAACACCAACATTTACCCCGGTCAGAACCTTGTGGTACACCGTACGGTATCTCCGGCTGGTGTCGCCAGCACCACAGGCAGCACACCCACTGTAACCCAACAAACCCAAAAACCCGCTCAGCCGGCCGTTGTTACCGACGAGGGCGCTTATCGCTACCACGTAGTACGGAGCGGTGATACACTGTGGGACATCGCCAAACTGTACGATGGGGTTACCGTAAATCAGCTGAAGCAATTAAACAGCGGACTGAACTTTAATCGTCTCAAGCCCGGACAAAAAATCAAGATTGGTCAAGCTGGTTAAATACTTTGCAGTCCTATTGGCTGCCGTTGTTATGGTCTCCTGCGATGAAGATGCATCGCATGTGCTGCCCAGATATTCCGGTGCTCCGGGCGAATTGCTGGTAATTATACCAGATGCGCTTTATGAGTCGCGCCCGGGAGATATCCTCTACGACCACTTTGCCGCATACCAGGCTATGCTACCTCAGGCCGAGCCCTATTTCAACCTGGTGCACCTCAGCCCGGAAAAAGTAAACAACATAACACGACAGCACCGCAATCTGCTGTTTGTAAACATCAAGCCCGAATCAGAAGAAACCCCAAGGGTGGAGGCCCTTCGAAACAAATGGGCGTCCGAACAACTCGTGGTGAATGTCTATGCGCCGTCCATTGATGCATTCGATTCACTGATGGCCGATAACGGGCCGGCTTTACTCGAAAAGTTCAACGAGTACGAGCGCAAAAGGCTGAAAGGGAATTTTGCTTTCCGCAAGAACCACAACATTGCCGATGAACTTCGTATTCAAGAAGCCCTGAGCATTACCGTGCCTCGTGATTGCAGCATTGCCCGACAGGAAAAGAATTTTACGTGGATTGAGCGCAAACGCGAAAAACCTTCGGGCGGCTCATTACACGATGTACTGCAAGGTGTATTGGTCTATCATTATCCATACACGGCCGATACCTCTTTCACCGCGGGTCATATACTTGCTGTGCGCGACTCCGTGTTGAGGCGTTACGTTCCCGGATCCGTTGAGGGCTCGTACATGACCACCGAATACCTTGTAGAACCTGCATATCGGGTGGTTGAGCACAACGGAGCATACGCCGTTGAAATGCGTGGATTGTGGAAAGTAGCGCTGGGAGCCCCTATGGGAGGCCCTTTCATCAGCTTAACAGTGCACGACGAGCAGCGCGGAAGAATTGTAACCGCCGAGGGATTTGTCTTTGCTCCAAAATTCAGCAAACGTGAGTACCTGCGCGAAGTAGAGGCCATGATTTACAGTATCGAGTGGCCCGACGTTGAAGACTCTGAAAAAAGCTGATTTAAGGTCTGCGGAAATGACCGTCATTCATTTGAGGAAACAAAGTCTGTAATGGGACGAAAAAACCCGATGCATCCCCTTAGTGTCATTTCGACCGGAACGCCGAGGAACGAGGCGTGAAGTAGCCTGCCCCGAAGAATTTCGGGGGAGAAATCTCATTCAGTTCACACTTTGATCTCATAATAGATTTCTCCGCTACACAGCTCCTGCCGTCGCTGCTTCGGTCGAAATGACAAAACACTCATAACCTGAAATAAGAACCCCCAATCACACCCCTTTGTCATTTCGACCGGAGTGCTGAGGTACGAAGCACGCAGTGGAGAAATCTCATTCAGTTCACACGTCGTCTCCCTAGAGATTTCTCCCCCCGAAGAATTTCGGGGCGCAGCTCCTGTTGTCGCTGCTTCGGTCGAAATGACAAAACGCCAATAATCAAAACAAAAAAGCAATCACACCTTGAACACGACAATCAGAGCATCACCCGGCTGCGACTCTGATTGATGATAACCGCTACGATTCAGCATAGACCCTGAAAGGGTCAAATGTCTGAAGAGAAAGCAACGAAGATAGAAGTGCGACCCCGAAGGGGTCGAATGTCCACCGAAACATGCAATAACACTATATTTCAATCCCTTATGATTTTAAATTAGGGTGCATCTCAAACGCAGACGCCTGAAAGAGACGCTTAGCACAACTCGTCAAACCCCAATTACCGAAGTAACCTACGCACACGCTAAGCCAAGCGCATTTCATGAAATCGCTACCCAACTCGAGATCGCTATCCAGTAATCATAGTAACCGCTGGATGACTTTCATTGATATAAGTCTGATCTATTTGACGTTAAGTGGTGGGTGAAAAACCCACCCCAACCCCGACTTTCAACATCAAGGTCTTGTGAAACCCGCGTTTGTCGGGGCCACCCCTCCGGTGGAGGAGACAAGGCCTCCGTTTCAATTTTGGGATTTCTCGCTCGTAATGACAAAATGCTACTAATCAGAAATAAAAGCTCAGGTCAGCGTAGCGTCTCGCTACACTGACATCTTCAAGGCGTCCCCGCCTGCTCTTTTGATTCCGATTGTAAGCCGCGAGCATCCGCACCAAATCCTTTCCAACCCCACTCCTTTTGTCATTTCGGCCGGAGTGCTGCGGAACGAAACGCTGAGGACATCAAGACTCAACACTTACGTCGTTTTTCAGCGAACCTGATTTAAACCGGAAAGGACATCAGCCACTCCAAGGCATCCTCGCGGTTCTTAAAGAGCTGCGTGGGGCGATTGGGCTTGTTGAAGCGAATGAAGAAATTGGCAGTCATTTCGTGCGAGTAACTCTGCACCACAACCGCATCTGCTACTATAGCATCGGTTGACCCGGCTGAAGACGCATAATTTCGGGCGTCCTGACTGAGAGAGGCCTTTTCTCCGGCGGTAACAAGCAAACGAAATTTCTGCCCATTGGCTTCGCTGTTGATGGTCTCAAAAATTCGTTTCACCTCCTCTAGTTCAACCACCTGACCTTCTTTCATGTGGAGATGAAGAATGTTGTCGGGTTGAAAGGTCAATGTTGACTTACCTAAATCGAAAGTTTTGTCTGACATGCCCGGTTGCTCAATTCATTGCTTCTGCAGCAAAGGTAGAAAGAAATACCACGTAGGGCCAATGAACTGCTTTTCATTACGGGCATCATTTAACGCAGCAATAACCAGGCAGCAGGCATTTCATCGCGCTTGATATCGCGCAGCGCATCCAGCGCCTCCTGTCGGCGCGCATAATTACCGAATGTAACCCGGTAAAGCCCTTTGTGCTGATCGAGCAAATAGGCTGGATAGCCCTTTGCACGCAATCGATCTACCAGCTTGTGTGCGTTGGACAGCTCTGCGAAACACCCGCCCACCACATGGTAACGCATGGCAAGGAGCTCAGGAGTGGCTACATAGGTGTTTACCGCTGGTGCAGGTGGCGGTTCGGGCATCCTCAATCGCACAGCAACGCCCTCTTCATTGGATACATCAGTAAACGCTATGCGCACAACCTCTTTTTCGGAGTCGAGCAATTCCAGCAAGGCATCATCTTCAGAATGATCTACCCACAAAAAAGTGTGCTCACGGGCTGTATATACCGGGGGATCCTTGGGGGCGAAGGGGTTAAGGTCTGCAATGGTAAGATGGGCCGGGCGAAGCACATCTGCTGATGATACCAACCACCCTGAGTAAAGAAGAAAAGGCAACACAACTGCCGCAGCCCATATCCATCGCGCCCTGCGATTACCCGAACTTTCCTGAGCTTCTGCGGCATCATTCTCCAGGTTTGCTGCATGGGTAATGGGAACTACGGGAGCCTCTGCTGGTTCAGGAGCAGGAACCTTTTTAACCGGAGCCGATTGCGGCAAGCCGGTTGATTCCGGTACTTTTTCCGGTTGCATCACCGGAATGGCAAACAACTGCTCCAACCCAAAGGCGTCTTTCAAGAAGTTCTCTTCCTGCGATGGTTGAAACCGCAATTGTCTGGCCGTATCGCGATAAACTATGCCCACCTTTTTAAAGGTGATCCGCTCTCCATTGTTGAGGCGGGTAAAATAGTCTTCTACCTCTGTACGTATTTTATCGTTGGCCTCCTCAAACGTGCAGTTGTTCCATTCTGCGAGGTGGCTGGCCAAAAGACCGTCGTTTTTCACCAGGCTGCGGTTAAATGACACCTCCTTGGAAGGGGGTTGAAAAAGATGCAGGCGCTTGTTGAGCGAAGCTGGTTTGTAATTGGTAACAAAACCGCCAAACTCCGGAATAATTACGCAGTCATAGTGGTATAGTAAATCGCCTATGTGATTTTGAAGGGCCAATGCGCCGGGCTTTGTACGAAAGTACAAAAGTAATCCAAACACAGCTGGAATACCGAAAAAAGAGCGCTCGAATCAATAGCCGTAATCTCCCTCCCGGTATCGCTCAAGCATCCGGCGCAAGTCGTCGGGGTGATCAATGGAATCCGATTCCAAATCGGTTTCGGCAGTGCGGATACGATAACCGTGTTCCAGCCATCGCAGTTGCTCAAGTTGTTCGGCCTTTTCCAACGATGAAGGTGCAAGCCGCGTAATCTCTTCCAGAATATGGGGTCTGTACGCATACATCCCAATATGCAGAAAGTAAACATGGTCCTTGAGCCATTCGGAAGCCTCTATTCCGTTGCGATAGGGAAGCGGTGCCCTGCTGAAATACATGGCATCCATCCGCTGGTTCAACAGCACTTTTACACGGTTGGGATTGAAGAGGTCGGCCGTGCGTTCTGCGCGCTTTACAAGCGTGGCTATCTGGGTATTACGGTCTTCAAAACAACCGATCAGGTTATTGACCTGACCGGGTTGAATAAAGGGCTCATCTCCCTGGATGTTGACCACCACATCAAAGTCCTCATCCACTTTGGCACAAGCCTCCTGACAACGATCTGTGCCGCTGGGATGATTCGCGGAAGTCATCAAAACTTCTCCCCCAAAAGCACGGCCAGCCTCTGCAATACGCTCGTCATCGGTCGCGATAACCACCTTGGTCAATTGGGCCTTACAGGCTTGCTCATAAACCCTCTGTATCATGGGTTTACCCGCGATATCTGCCAATGGTTTGCCGGGAAACCTTGAGGATGCATAGCGGGCCGGAATAATGCCGAGGGCTTTCATGGTTATATCTCGAGCGAATATTGCAGCATGGTTAAACGCGGTGATTCTATACTCAACGGGCGGATTGCGTATTCCGTATTGTACAGATTGTTGACAATGAGAGCCACTTTGCTTCGTTTCGACACTTTAACCGATGCGCGGAGATCCATCACATAAATGGGGTTTTGGTTGTCTTCCATCCACTGCGTTACACCCGAAGGCAGAAACAAATCTGTATCCAGCACAATAAAAGCGCGGTCTATATTGCGAATGGGTGTCATCATTCTTACACTGGTGCCCAAGCTGAAACCTTTGTATGTGGCTTCCACATCGAGTTTGGCCATGTGCTCCACCCTATACTTCAGCAGGTTGCCGTCTCCAAAAGAGCTTGTGTTTTGATAGGTAATGGGAGCAAATACGGGCTGAAGACCCACCTGATCTGCCGGATTTTCAGGCACTATCGGGTAATTGTCTCCCATTGCCGTTTCTAAATCCGACACGATGTACACATTCTCCGGGTCAAGCACCAGTGGCTGCACATACGTGTATCCCAAAAGCAGGTTAAGCTCAACGCCTCCGATTTTGCCCTGACCCATTACTGAAAAGTCGAGGCCGCGAACAAGCGCGGGGCCAGTATTAACCGACCGGAAACCGAGGATTTCGTTCAGTTGCTGAATATTTAAACCCGGGCCCAAAGGATCAGGCACCCCCCAGGTGCCGAAAGTGAACTCGATGAAGTTATCAAACTCCTGGTAGAAAACAGCTGCATCAACAAAACCGCGAAAACCACCCACTTCAAATCCCTGCTTCACTCCAAACTCAGCATTGTAGCTGCGCTCAGACTGAAGGTTGGGATTCGGGAAAATGTTCTGACCGCCTACCGCAGTTACAATAAAGCGCTCGCCGATGGTTGGAAACCGAATACCCTGACCGATAGAGGCCCGCACAAAGGTGCCATCGAGCACCCGGTAATTCGCCCCCGCGCGGAAAATGGGTGCCTCCCTAAAGTCATTGTTGATGCGAAACCACTCATAGCGCACACCTCCCGACAGGGTGAGCCGGTGAAACAGGCGCTTGTCAATCTGCATGAATAGCGCAGAATTGTGTGCAAAGTTTTCGCCGTCTCCGCGCTCATTGGCCACATACAAATTCGACCACGCATCCGTGTAGGTGGTCATACCCCCGGCCGTGATATTCAGGCCCTCAATGCCGTAATGACTAAAGTCTTGACTTACTGTGTATTCAGCAAAGTAAGTGCGCGAATAATTAGATTGATTGTTGGTGTTCTCGTTATCGAGGTGGAAGTACCGCGTTTTAAGTTTGTGGTTTCGTCCCTTTTTGCCAATGTATTCTACGTATGGGTCTATATTAAAGTTAAGTTGCTCCGTTGTGGTAATTCCGCGGGTTCGCGGACGGTACAGACCAGTATCCGCATCGAGCCAGAGCAAGGCAAAGCTGCTGAGGCTGTACATGGCGTTTGAATTAACTCCCACACTCAAGCCTTCGATGTTCTTAAAGCGATAGCGCAAATTGAGGTTTCCACGGGCGCGGTTTTCTGACATTTGCGCAGGTCTTCTGAACAAGGTATCACCCGATTCCTCAATGCTGTCCCATACCAACGGGCGGCCATTTTCATCGAATTTATCGGGTATCTCGGGGCCTGTAAAACCCATGTCAGAAAAGAGGTTGGCTCCGAAAGTCACATCCAGTTGCCCCACCTTGCGGGAGTGAAAAAAGTTTGCGCCTCCTTGCATCGGTGCAGCCACCATATTCTGCACAGGGTGGTACACACCCAACTCATGCCGGTAATCCGGGTCGCGCCAATACAAGTCCGGGCTGGTACGCGGTGCGCTGTATACCCCTTTAAATATGCTCACCTTGGTAATGGGCTCATCGCGGGGGTATGCGGTGCGCAGGTTGATCACTCCACTCAGTGCCGCTGACCCGTAAAGCACGCTCGATGCTCCTTTGATGACCTCTATTTGTTCTACATTCTCCGTCGGGAGGTAGCCCCAGTTGGGACGTCCGATATCGCCGGAAAGCATGGGTATGTCATCGAGCAACACCTGCACACGGCTTCCTGCACCAAAACTATAGCCGCTACCTCCGCGAATCTGCGGCTCACCATCCACAAGAATTACACCCGGTGTTTGATCCAGCACCTGAGAAATATTGGTATTATTCCGGTTCTCAATCAAATAAGGTTTTATAACCTCCATGGAAACCGTAAGTTCCTCCAGTCGCTGTTCATAGCGCCCCGCGCTTATTACCACCATTTCGAGCTGGCTTACGCTGGGCGTCAGCATCACTTTCACTTCGGTAGCTTCTCCGGCTTTTATTTCATAGGTTTTCTCGAGGTTTTCAAACCCAATGTAGCGGAATGTTATAGTATGTGTACCGGGAGAGAGAGAGAATTCAAACCTACCATCGATATCTGTGGTAACACCAGAGCCATTTTTGGCAATTACATTTACACCAATAAGTAGGTCTTTGGTATCGGAAGAGCTTACTGTACCGCGCAAAATACCCAACTGTGCATGAGCGCAAATGGCACCCAGCAACAATCCCAAGACAAGGAAAATTCTCATATATTTGGCTGCTTAAGGCGATTCCCTACGGGGATCGGTTCACCTCGCAAATATAGCAGGATTTGAAAACCGGCACTGATTTCTGGAAGATAGCACTGAGCCTCATTGAAGGCATCGGACCGGCCACGGCTCGTAAGCTTGTTCGCGCCTTTGGCTCTCCCGAAAAGGTGTTTGAAGCACCGGTTGGAGCACTCCGCAAAATACCTGGGGTTCACGAACAGGTGGTGAATCAAATTCTATCCGGCACTTGCCTGCCAGAAGCTGAGCGCGAGGCTGGTTTCGTGAAAGAACACAATGTACGCGTACAACTGGCCAGCGATGATGATTACCCGCTGCGTCTTCGTCAATGCCCCGACGCTCCTGTTATCCTGTACACACGCGGCAATTTCAACCCTGACTCAGGGCGGGTGCTGGCTGTAGTAGGAACGAGGCAGGCCACACCCCACGGAAAAGCGGCTTGCGAACGGATTATCGAATCGTTGAGCCAGGAATCTGTGCTCATCGTGAGCGGTATGGCCTACGGTGTGGATTTTTGTGCCCATCAGGCAGCTCTTCGCTACGGCTTACCAACCGCGGCTGTTTTTGCGCACGGCCTGGACACCGTGTATCCCTCGGTGCACCGGAAAACTGCCAACCAAATGCTCGAAAACGGTGGCTGGGTGAGCGAATTCAGAAGCATGACCGCCCTTGACCGCCACTATTTTCCGCGCAGAAACCGAATTGTTGCCGGAATGTGCGACGGAGTATTGGTGATTGAATCCGACAAAAAAGGTGGCTCACTCATCACCGCCGATATTGCCAACTCATACAGCCGGGAGGTGATGGCGCTTCCCGGAAGGGCAGACGACATTCGCTCAGCCGGTTGCAATTGGCTGATTAAAACGCACCGCGCAGCACTGGTTGAATCCGGCGAAGACGTATTGCGCCATATGGGCTGGGAACGCCGCGAAGCCGAACCCGCTCCGGTTCAGCTATCGGTTTTTCCGAGCTTATCGGAAGATGAATTGGAACTGGCCCGGTGTCTTCAGCAGTCGGGACCGGTATCCATTGATGCATTGGCAGACCTTTCGGGCAAACCCATGCAGGATGTGTCACATCTGCTTCTCAACCTCGAAATGGAAGGTGTTGTAAAAGCCATGCCCGGCAAGCGTTACAGCCTGAAAAAGCCGCTGGCGAGCTTCGGCTAGACTTATCCGTTTTTAATAGCTGCCACTCCGGGCAGTTCCATTCCCTCGAGGTACTCAAGCATAGCGCCGCCACCGGTGCTCACGTAGCTCACCCTTTGGGCAAGTTCAAACTGATTAACCGCTGCTACCGAATCTCCTCCGCCCACCAGCGAAAAGGCACCCCCATCTGTAGCTTCGGCAATGGCCAACGCAATCTCTTTGGTGCCGCGGGCAAAGTTCTCCATTTCAAATACCCCCATCGGTCCGTTCCAGAGAATGCTCTTACAGGCCAAAATCGCCTCGCGGTAATGCCTTATACTGTCTTCGCCAATGTCCAATCCCATCCACCCCATCGGAATTTCATCGCTCGGGCAGCTGTCGCGATTGGCCTCGTTCTGAAATTCATCTGCTATTACTGAATCGGGTGGCAGGAGCAATGTCACCTTGTGCTTTTTGGCCGCTTCAATCACCTCCAGAGCCATGCTGAGCTTGTCTTCCTCCACCATCGAGTTACCCACTTCACCTCCCATGGCGCGCACAAAGGTGTATGTCATGCCTCCTCCAATCAACATGTAATCTACCCTGGGCAGTAAGTTTTGAATAACCCCGATTTTGGAGCTCACCTTGGCTCCTCCTACAATAGCCACTGCCGGTGAGGCTGGCGATTGCATAAAGCGGTCAAGGTTTTCGAGCTCGTCCTGCATCAACATGCCGAACATTTTATCGCTCACAAAACGGGCAATAACCGCCGTGGAAGCGTGGGCACGGTGAGCCGTTCCAAAGGCGTCGTTCACGTATACATCGCCGTGTTTGGCCAGCTCTGCGGCAAAGCCTTCATCACCCGCAGTCTCCTCTTTGTAAAACCTGAGGTTTTCGAGCAGTATGACCTGCCCTGGTTTGATGCCGGATGTAGCTGCCAGCGCATCGGGGCCCTTGCAATCATTCACAAAAGCCACCTCCCGACCCAGCAATGATGAAAGGGTGGGCACGATATGCTTCAGCGAAAAACGATGCTCCGGACCTTCTTTGGGCCTTCCAAGGTGCGACATGAGTACCACAGAGCCCCCACCTTCGAGAATCAATTTTACCGTTTGCAAGGTGGCCCTGATGCGGGTATCATCGGTTACTTCAAAGCGCTCATTGAGCGGCACGTTGAAATCCACGCGGATCAGTGCCCGCTTACCTGAAAAATCGTAGTCTTTGATCGTCATTTCCACCGTATATTTGGAGCAAAAGTAGAACTAATTCAGTATTCGTTTCCCTGCGAAACAACCCTTCAAAAAATGGCCGCCCAGAACTTTGCATCCGTAGTAGGACAACAATCTGTGAAAAATCTGCTTTTGGGTGCAGTACAGCGCAACCACGTAAGTCATGCGCTTCATTTTGTGGGCCCTGAAGGCTCCGGCAACCTCTCCCTGGCACTTGCTTTTGCTGCGTACCTCTTGTGCAACCAACCCGGTGAGCACGATGCCTGCGGCTCATGTCCGTCGTGCATCAAAATGGCAAGCCTGCAGCACCCTGATTTACATTTTCTTTTTCCGGTTGTGAAACCCGACACCAACAAATCCGTCGAAGTGTTCATGGCCGAGTGGCGCAAAATGCTCCTTACCAACCCGCTGTTCACATACAAAGACTGGATGCAGGTTATTGCCGACGAGAATAAAACGGGCATTATTTCGGTTCATCTGGCCCAGGAAATCCAACAAAAGGTAAACATGAAATCTTTTGAAGGCGGTTACCGGATTGCGCTTATCTGGATGCCCGAAACCATGAAGCCACCAGCGGCCAACAAGCTGCTTAAAGTCATTGAAGAGCCACCCGCCAAAACACTGTTTCTACTCGTTGGAAATTCGCGTGACACCCTGCTTCCAACCATTCTTTCAAGGCTTCAAACAGTTAAGGTTCCTCCGTTGGCAGATAACGAGGTTGAAACAGTGCTGCGCGACAAGATGGGCGCTGCTCCTGAAAAGGCCCGGCACATTGCACTGATGAGCGCGGGAAACCTCAGGGATGCACTGCTTCATATGCAGGAAGAAGGGGGGCAGGAAGACTTTGTTGCTCTCTTTGGCGACTGGTTCAGGGCGTGCTACAAAAAAAGCGATGGCGTAAATCGCATTGCCCTGTCCGACAGGTTTTCAGACCTGAAGCGCGAAGGTCAAAAGTCTTTTCTTGCCTTCTCGCTCAAAATGCTGCGGCAGTGTATGCTAGTCGCCAATGGGCGAGAAGATTTACTAACCGTTGACGGTAACGCCCGAAAGCTTGTCGTCAACCTTGCCAAAGCCATACCGGTGCAGGCCATGCCTCAAATGGCCAAAGCCATCGATGAAGCCATATACCACATTGAACGGAACGCCCACGGAAAAATCACCTTTGTGGACCTTTCAATACAAATCAAGAATCTGTTTTGGAATAGCTAACTTTGTCCGCCTAAGAAAGCCGATAACATGGGATGCAGCAGTTGTTCGAAGGGTGGAGGCATACCGGCCGGTTGTAAAAGCAACGGCTCGTGTGGCACCTATGGATGTAACAACCTGGACGTTTTTGACTGGCTGGCCGACATTGCTCCGCCTTCAGGGCAGAGCGGATTTGGAGTTGTTGAAGTGCGTTTTAAAGGCATACGAAAAGCGTTTTACCGCAATTCCGAAACAGAGCGTTTCCTAGTGGGCGATGTGGTAGCCGTTGAAGGCAACCCCGGCCATGACGTAGGCGTGGTATCGGCCTCGGGAGAATTGGTGCGGCTGCAACTTCGCAAGCACGGCATTGACGAAAACGACCGCGATATCCGGCGCATATACCGCCGTGCTACAACCGAAGATATGGAGCGCTGGCGCGAATCGCGTGCGCGGGAGGACGAAACCATGTTTAAAGCCCGCCGCATAGCCGATTCTCTGAAGCTCGATATGAAAATAAGTGATGTGGAGTTTCAGGGCGACGGCGCCAAAGCCACCTTTTACTACACCGCTGATGACCGGGTGGATTTTCGCCAACTGATACGTGAATTTGCCGATACATTTGGCGTGCGTGTTGAAATGCGCCAGATTGGTGCCCGTCAGGAAGCCAGCCGTGTAGGTGGAATCGGTTCCTGCGGACGCGAATTGTGCTGCTCAACATGGCTTACGGATTTTCGGTCGGTATCTACCAGTGCTGCGCGCTATCAGCAACTTTCTATCAATCCGCAAAAGCTGGCCGGCCAGTGCGGTAAACTCAAATGCTGTCTGAACTATGAGCTGGACAGCTACCTGGATGCTCTCAAAGATTTTCCGGATAGCAGCACCCGACTGAAAACCAAGAAAGCCAACGCTTTTTGTATCAAGACTGACATTTTTCAGCGCAAAATGTGGTTCCTCTACGAAAATGAGCCGGGAGCCAATCCGGTTTGCTTAATGGTGGAGGAAGTGAAAAGTGTGATTGAGCAAAACAAAAAAGGCGTTATTCCGCATGACCTCAAGCAGTTTGAATATGTGGAGGAGGTAGAGGTGCTTCCCGATTACGAAAACGTGGTAGGTCAGGACAGCTTGAATAGATTTGACACACCGAAGCGAAAAAAGAAGCGCCGAAAAAAACCTGCTCAGGGCGGTGCAGGAAAGCCCGGCCAGCAGCAGGCAAAAACACAGCCTGCAGACAAGCAAGCCCAACACGGGGCTTCGAGCGGAAATCGACCTAAGCGGCGGAAAAACAGACAAGGCGGAAAACCGCGTCGGCCCAAAAACGACTAAACGATGCGCAGTTTCATCTGGTCGGTTCTGATTGCCGCGATATTGGCCTCCTGCCAACCACCCGCTGAACACGCTTTTGTGCGCGAACTACCAGCAGAAGGATGGCCCGCAAGGATGCGTGTGGGGGGTGATTTTGAAGTGCGCGATACCCTGAACCCACACCACTTCTTTATCACCTTGCGCAACACCAACGACTATCCCTACAGCAATCTCTATTTGTTTGTACATACACATTTTCCCAACGGACGTAAATCGCGCGACACCATTGAATGCGTGCTTGCCGACCGCACAGGCAGATGGCTCGGCTCAGGTAACGGCTTTATCGTAGATCAGAAAGTGATTTCCAATAAAATCATGTACAACTACCAAAAGCGCTTTCCGCTAGCCGGCACCTACCGCATTGAACTCGAACATGCCATGCGTACAGACACGCTCCGTGAAGTGCTGGATGTGGGAATTCGGATTGAAAAAGCCAAATAAGGCACGAATCGCCCCGCTCCTGCGTTGATAGTTCGTTGCGGAACTCACCATGGCCTGTGGAAAGCCCGCAAAAGAAAACCATTCGCGTAGTGAGCAAAGAAGTAGATTTGCATACCATCGGTGTTTTCAGTTCATCAACCACAATACATGACTGCGGAGAAAAAGACGAATGAGAAGAAGCCACGGCGCTTCGGAAAGCTGATTGCGCTTTTCTGGCTGGTATTGCTCTCGCCCTTTTTGGGCCTGGCGCTCATGCTCTACCTTGCATCCATTAGTGATTTGCCGGGTTTTGACGAACTGGAAAACCCCAAAAGCAATCTCGCCACGGTGGTTCTTTCCTCTGACGGGCAGGTGTTGGGCCGCTATTTCCGGGAGAACCGGGTGAATGCTACCTACGAGGAGCTCTCTCCTATCCTTGTAAAAACCCTTATTGCCACGGAGGACGAACGGTTTTGGGAGCACTCCGGAGTGGATGTGCGGGCCACAGGTCGCGCCATTGTGTTCATGGGCAAAAAAGGAGGCGCAAGCACCATTACCCAGCAACTCGCAAAAATGCTCTTCCACGACCGCTCGCCCAATATCGTGAAACGCATTTTTCAGAAATTTCAGGAGTGGATTATTGCTGTTCGCCTTGAGCGTCAATTCACCAAGGAAGAGATCATCACAATGTACCTCAACAAATTCGATTGGGTAAACAACGCTGTGGGCATCAAGTCGGCGGCTTCGGTGTATTTCAACAGCAGCCCCGATTCTCTCAACATCGAGCAATCGGCCATGCTCATAGGCATGTTTAAAAACCCCCGGATTTTTAACCCCTTGCGCCGTCCTGACTCTACCCTACACCGCCGCAGCGTAGTACTGGGTCAGTTGATGCGCAACGAGCTCATTAACAAAGCTGAGTACGACTCATTGCGATTGTTGCCCCTCGGGCTCGACTACCAGCGCGTGGATCATACCGAAGGCCCGGCTCCCTATTTTCGCGAGGTATTGCGCTCTGATTTACGCGAAATGCTTGCCGCAAAAGACGAGCGCGGTGAATTCATTTACCACAAGCCAGATGGTTCCCCTTTCGATTTGTACAGCGATGGTTTGCGCATTTATACTACCATCGACTCGCGCATGCAGCATTATGCGGAGCAAGCTGTGACAGCCCACCTTGGCGGCCCCAGCAGATTGCAGGAAGAGTTCTTTTCAGACATTGCCCGTTGGCGAAACCCACCATTTTCCAATGATTTGAACAAAGAGGAAATTGACCAGATCATGCAAACCGCCGTACGGCGAACTGAACGTTACAGGGTGCTTATGGGCAAAGAATGCAGTATTTGTCACCGCCGCGTCAACATTGTACGTGAGCCTGTAGATGGTAAAGAACATTTTGTTTGCCAGGCAGCAGATTGCGGACATTCGTGGCGCGCGGTGCCCGAAGATTCGGTGCCCATCATCTTTGAGAAACCTACTCCCATGCGCGTATTTTCCTGGCGCGGCGAAATAGACACGCTGATGTCGCCCATGGACAGCATTCGCTACTACAAAAGCTTTTTGCAGGCCGGAATGGTTTCAATAGAGCCCCACACCGGTTTTGTTAAGGCCTGGGTAGGAGGCATCAACTTCAGGCATTTCATGTACGACCACGTGCGCGTGGGAAAACGTCAGGTGGGCTCTACCTTCAAGCCTTTTGTGTATGCCACCGCCATTCGCGAGGGTTACTCACCTTGCCACGAGGTAGTAAAAGCACCGACCACCTTTCACAAAGGCACTTTTGGTTTGATAAAGGACTGGACGCCCCAGGATTCCGACCGGGAATACGGATTTATGGTATCGCTCAAATGGGGGTTGGCCAACTCGGTAAATACTGTGACCGCCTGGGTGATGAAACAATTCGGACCAGAAGCAGTCATTCGGCTGGCGCGCGATTTAGGCATTGAAAGCAAGCTTGAGCCTGTACCGTCGTTAGCGCTTGGTGTGGCCGATCTTTCGGTGCTCGAAATCACTTCGGCCAATGCCACATTTGCCAACAAAGGCGTGCACATCAAACCGATTATCATTACCCGGATAGAAGACATGAACGGCAACGCCATTTACGATGTGATGCCCGAAACCAACGAAGCCATGGACGAGAAAACGTCCTACGTGATGCTCAATCTCATGAAGGGTACGATTGATGGCGTGTACAATGAAACCAGGGGTAGACCTGAAGGAACCGCCATTCGCTTGAGGATGAACGTACCCAACCGGGCGTACGACGACATCCGAAATGTTCCTATTGCCTGTAAAACCGGAACCACGCAAAACCAAAGCGACGGTTGGTTTATCGGTTTAACGCCCGATCTTGTAACAGGGGTTTGGGTGGGCGCCGAGGACCGGGCCGTGCGGTTCCGAACCCTGAAGCTGGGCATGGGAACCAATATGGCACTGCCCATCTGGGGTTACTTCATGAAGTCGGTGTATGCAGACCCGAGCCTGAACATCTCTACCGACGATTTTGAGCGCCCGCCCGGTGACCTCGGGGTAGAGCTGGACTGCGAGAAGTACAAACAACAGCAGAAAGGCCATTTCGGGGGCGACTCACCCAATTGGTGATGTGGGCACTTTTGGTTAATTTGGCGCTCCATTGAATAATCTGTTTCCATGAACAAGGTGTACAACAATGCGGAAGAAGCCATTGCCGGTATTGAAAGCGGCATGACCCTGATGCTCGGCGGATTTGGACTCTGCGGAATTCCAGAAAACTGCATCGCTGCGCTCGTAAAAAAGGGCGTTCGCGATCTGACCTGCATCTCAAACAACGCAGGTGTAGATGACTTCGGGCTTGGGCTGCTGCTTCAAAAGCGTCAGATTCGGAAAATGATTTCGTCTTATGTAGGCGAAAACGATGAATTTGAGCGCCAGATGTTAAGTGGTGAACTGGAGGTTGACCTTATACCACAAGGCTCACTGGCAGAGCGTTGCCGCGCCGGAGGTGCCGGAATTCCCGCCTTTTTTACCCCCGCCGGATACGGCACCGAAGTGGCTGAAAGCAAGGAAGTGCGCTACTTTGAAGGCAAACCCCATATTCTTGAGTCGGCGCTCACTGCCGATTTTGCCATTGTGAAAGCATGGAAAGGAGACCGCTACGGAAATCTTGTGTACAAAGGCACCGCCCGAAATTTTAACCCCCCCATGGCCATGGCCGGTAAAATCACCATCGCTGAGGTGGAAGAACTCGTTGAACCAGGGGAACTGGATCCCAATTACATTCACACCCCGGGCATTTTTGTGCAGCGCATCTTCCAGGGGCAGAACTACGAAAAGCGCATTGAGCAGCGCACAGTGCGTGCGCGCTAGGGCAGCTACAGCCCACATAGGCTAAGAGTGTTCTTACAGAAGGTCATGAGCCAAATTGAAAAGCGGACCTATCTTTTTCTTGTTCTAGCCATTTGGGTTTATGTGCTCATACGCGCAGCATTGGTGCCCATTGTGCACGATGAAGCAGCAACTTTTCTCCACTACATCCAGCTCAATCAGTTCATCCCCTACTTTGCAATGTGGGATGCCAACAACCATCTACTAAACACCGCCTTTGGCCATTTTTTTGTAAACCTGTTTTCTGATCACACTTTTTGGCTGCGTCTACCTAACGCTCTGACGTTTCTGATTTTTGCCTACTACCTGCAACGCATTTGTGCTGAAATTCCGCAGACCTTACTTCGTTGGCTCACGCTCATTGCGTTGCTCACTGCCACCTTTCAGCTCGACTTCTTCTCGCAGGCCCGCGGCTATGGCATGGGAACGGCATTCTTGATTGCAGCGATATACAGCGCCTCCAGATATGTAAAAACCCCCACTGTAATGCAGCAATTGAAAGTGTGGTTTTTCATGACACTGGCACTTCTGGCCAACATGAGTTTGTTGAACACGCAAATTGCATTGATGGGGATTTTTGCCTTCGTACTTCTCTCCAGGCAACAAAAACACTTGCCAAAACACGGCTTGCTATTACTTGCAATTGGTGGAGGTGTTTTGTTGATTGCATCGTTATACGCACTAAAGATGCGGGCCATGGGACTACTCTACACCGGCTCACTGGACGGCTTTGTTCAGGTTACTGTGTTTTCATTTGCCCGCTTTCAATTTGATGCAGCAAGCATGCTCTTGGCCTGGTTGATTTTTGCTTTCGGGCTTGTGGTTTGCCTCACGCTGGTGCTTCGGTGGGTTCAAAATCGGTTGGTCTGGAATATGGGCGGCATCATTGGCGGATTGCTCGTTTTGAATGCTCTTGGTTCGGTGTTGCTCGAGATGCTGCTGAACGTAAACTACCCTGAGGAGCGCACAGGCCTTTATTTTTTAACGCTCACCCTGCTTGCAACAGGGTTCGCCGCCAGCGAGGGAATGCGCTGGAACCGTAGGTTTGCATTATTGGGGCTTCCGTTGATTTATTTTCCGTTGCAGTTTCTGCTCACATTGAATTTCTGCACAAGTCAGCTTTGGTTTGACCAGCACATAGACCGGCAGATATACAGCGTTGTGTTAAAGGAGCAATCCGCGCAAGACACTCCCTTGCGAATAAGCGGTGGTAGAATTCACGAGTTGTCCTGGGCACACTTGAATATCATCAACAAAAGCCAACTACCCCTGCTGGAGACCAAACACCACCCTGACCCGGGTGCCGATCTGGTGCTCATTCATCAATCTTCAAATGAGCCCATTGATTTTGAATACACCATTCTGTTCACCAGTCCATGCACCGGTTTTTCACTCATTAAACCCAAACGAACTCAGGCATTCGAAACCCTGCCCGACACTCTTTCACTTGCGGCAAAAGCTTTGGGAAACCCGACCTACTTCAATCTGGCCGAATGGAAAGTTGATTCAATTGCTGGTGAATGCGGCCTTCTCAACTTTGGACTGTCCGCAAACTCTATGGGAAATCCCATGCATGTGCAGATTGTAATCAAAGCAGAAAATGCTGAAGGAAAGAAACTAAGCTATGAAATCATTCCACTTTACTGGGTTCGGAAGCACTGGAAGGACGACGAACTACTCGTTCACCGCTATTACCGGTTTCCACCCGGAGCTACCCGCGCAATTGTATATTTGTGGAATATCGGTGAAAACGAGTTTGAAGTTGAACACTCGGCAGTAACCCGCAAACTTTGTATGGACTAGCGCCTTAATCTCACATTCACAAAACCATGGCACTCGACAAGCACGGCATCGCAAAACGCATTGCACAGGAATTGAAAGACGGTTGGTATGTAAACCTCGGAATTGGTATTCCTACCCTGGTTGCCAACCATGTACCCGACGGAATGTATGTGGAGTTTCAATCTGAAAACGGTATTCTGGGCATGGGCCCCTTTCCTTACGAAGGCGAGGAAGATGCCGACATGATTAACGCCGGCAAGCAAACGGTAACCTTATTGCCCGGTGCCTGCCTGTTCGATTCATCTACCAGCTTTGCAATGATCCGCGGGCAGCACGTACAACTTACGGTATTGGGTGCTATGGAGGTAGCCGACAACGGCGACATTGCGAACTGGAAAATTCCGGGCAAAATGGTGAAGGGAATGGGTGGTGCCATGGATTTGGTAGCCTCTGCCGAGAACATCATCGTGGCCATGATGCACACCAACCGGGCCGGTGAATCCAAGCTGCTGCGCCAATGTACACTACCACTTACCGGTGTGGGCTGCGTGAAAAAAGTGGTGACCGATCTTGCCGTGCTGGACGTAACCGAAAAGGGCTTTCTGCTGGTTGAACGGGCTCCTGATGTAAGCGTGGAAGAAATCAAAGCTGCTACCGAGGGACGCCTCATTGTTCCCGACCATGTGCCGGAAATGCAGATTGACTGATTTTCTCAGAAACGAACCACCTTTTGTGTGGTGGATGGGTCTCCGTCCACTGTAAACAAGTACGTTCCCGGAATCAAGTCATCCAACTGAATAAAGGTAGTGTGCAGGTTCAGGCGGCCTTCTTTCACCAGTCGCCCGAAGATGTCTCGCAATTGATAATCACTGTAATCACCTGCTCCGAAATGGAAAACTCCCAGAGCACCATTGGTGGGGTTGGGATACAAGCGAAAGCCGTGTGATTCTCTTCTCTCCACGGAGGCTGCCTGCTCACAAAGCTCGGCGATAAAACCATCCAGGTAGGCCACCCGTTCCTCCAGCCAGGCACGTGTGTATTGAAGTACATCGGGATTATAGCTGTACTCAGGCCAGGCCATTTCCTCGCGATGATATACACCATTGGAATACAAGCTGTTGTGGTGGCGCTGCAACCTGGTCATCATTGAGTCTGTATGAAATACCCCTTCACGCAAGGCAAACCAGCGCTCCTGAACCAGTGATGCGAACTCGTGTTCCTCACAGGCATCCAGAAAACGGTCGTACAGGCCATTCGTCAAAATGTCTTCGGTCTCTTCTAAAACAGTTCCATCGTAATTGTAACCCAATACAGCATCGAGGTCCCACGGCACATAAAAGTACGGGGCTCCCTGCTGAGTACGTGCAACAAAGATGTTTTTACCGGTATTGTCTTCCGCTCGAAGAAAGTTCAGGAACAGAAAGTAATCCACCGCATTACCCGTGTGAAAGTTGCTGTTGATTTCATAGGTAAACAGGCTGTCTTCTGTCTGCATCACGAAGGCCTTCATGTCGAAGAAGTCTGACCAATCTGTGTGTTCTTCTTCGCGGGGATACTTTTTCTGGTATCCATCAAACCAGCGGCTTTGGTTGTTGTAAAAGGGCAAAAATCTGAACGACACCGTACCAGAGCCCCATTCTTTGGCTTTGTGAAGCTCACCATAAGCGTCACTGCCTCCCTCCCAATGATTGATTTTGAGCTGTTTTCTGTCTATTCGTTCAGTAAGCAGATACACTCCCATGTAGCTGCCATTTCGGAAGATTTCCACATGTCTGCCCCGGGACCCCGGCAGTGCATCGGGCTGCTGAGCCGCATAATGAGGGGTGTGAACTTCACCCCACAGTTCGTGGCACGACCGATTTCGGATGCGCAGCGGTTCATTATACTGTGCCAGAAGAATCCAATCGTCGTCACTGCGCAAATCAAGCAGTTTGATGTTTCGGGTTTTGCTGCCTTCAGGGTCGAGCCAAAATTCCAGCCGCATAGATTTCTTGGGGAAAATCAGAGAAAAAGCCCCGCGGTAATTGAGGCCGGCGTTGGAATTCACCTCGTTGCCATTGGTTTCGGTCATTCGGAAACGGGCCGGGCGGCGCTCGTCAATATCCATTTCTGCTTCCATGTCGATATGAATCAGCGGAAGCTCTGTGAAGTAAAACACATATTGCTTTCCGCCACGATTCACTGTGTAAGGGTAACCTACCAAAAGTGTATCGGGCGGAATGGTAAACTGATATTCTGAGTCATCGAGCAACAACACATTCACACCTTCGCTGTGTATCAGATTCAACAGGTAGGTGTCCTGATTGCTCACAATCAGGCCGCGTTCGTGATCTATTCCATACCAATTGCTACCCAATTGCAGGGTCTGCGCCATTATTTGCCCGCAAAACACGGCCAAAAGCACAGCCATGCCATGGCGGAGCAAATAGGTTTTCTTCATAGGGGCTGTTTCTGACACGGAACTGGTTATACCAAAACCGTACCCATCGGGTTACGGCCTGTTTTTCGGGGCGCAAAGGTACAAAACCTGGCTTAGCGCTCAACAGCAGGGTTGGATGCCGGAATGGCTTCAATCAACTGCCGGGTGTATTCGCTTTGCGGATTGCGGTAAATCTCGTCGGCGTTGCCCATTTCCTCTATGCGACCCTGGTTCATCACCACCATTCGGTCGCTCATGAATTTTACCACAGAGAGATCGTGAGAGATAAAGATGTAGGTGAAGTTGAACTCCTTCTTCAGGTCGTTGAGCAGGTTGAGAACCTGTGCCTGCACAGACACGTCGAGGGCTGAAACCGATTCATCGCAGATAATAAACTCCGGATTGAGGGTGAGCGTTCGCGCAATCACCACGCGCTGCCGCTGACCTCCCGAAAACTCGTGTGGATAGCGGTTATAGTGAGCAGATTGAAGCCCCACTTTTTCGAGAAGCTCCATGACCTTTTCCCGTCGTTGGCGGTTGTTGGCCCCGATTCCGTGCACCTGCATGGGCTCCATCAAGGCCTGGCCTACCGTTAGCCTGGGGTTGAGCGAGGAATACGGATCCTGAAAAATGATTTGCAGATTTTTGCGCAAGGGCCTCATTTCGGCCGCGCTGAAAGAGGTGATATCTCTGCCGCGATACAGGATCTGCCCTCCGGTAGGCTCGGTCAGTTTCAGGATGGTTCGGCCAAGGGTGGTTTTTCCACATCCCGATTCACCTACAAGGCCGAGGGTTTCGCCGGGATAGACTGAAAACGTCACATCGTCAACCGCTTTCACGTGATCAATAGTGCGCTTAAACAAGCCTTTGCGAACCGGAAACCACTTTTGCAGATTGCGAATCTCCAACATGGGTTCCTGCGCGTAGAGCTTTTGGTGGTGTGCGCTGATCTCCTCAACAGTGTAGGCCAGTTGTGCCTGTGCCACTTCTACCGATTTTTTCTCCTCTGCATCCACAAAATCGGCAATCACCGGTAGGCGCTTAAGGCGGCGGTCGAGCGGCGGCCGACAAGCGAGCAGTCCCCTGGTGTAGGGGTGTTGTGGGTGGAAGAAAATGCTTTGGGTCGGGCCTTCTTCCACTACTTTGCCGCGGTACATCACCACCACGCGGTCGGCAATTTCGGCCACCACGCCAAGGTCGTGTGTAATGAAAATCACCCCCATACCGCGATCCTTCTGCAGATTGCGCAACAACTCAAGGATGGTTTTTTGCACGGTTACATCCAGGGCGGTGGTGGGTTCATCAGCAATAAGCACCGAAGGCTCGCAGCTCAGCGCCATGGCAATCATCACGCGTTGCTTCTGGCCCCCGCTGAGTTGATGTGGATAGGAATCGTACATGGCTTCAGGCCGGGGTAGTTTTACTTCTTTGAACAGGGCAATGGTTTTTTCGCGGGCTTCGCTTACGGAGCATTTCTGGTGTACCACGATGGCCTCGGCCACCTGCTTGCCGCATTTCATCACCGGATTGAGAGACGTCATGGGCTCCTGAAAAATCATCGCAATGTCATTACCCCGGTAGGTACGCATTTCCCTTTCGGGCAGTGAGAGCAAATCAACTTCCCCGCCGCGGCCCGTGTATGTTATTTTACCGCCGGCAATTTTCCCGGGAGGGTCGGCAATGAGCCTCATCACAGATAGACTGGTCACACTTTTTCCTGATCCTGACTCTCCCACCACACCCACAATCTCACCGCGGTGCAGCACGATGCTGACATCATCGACAGCGCGCACAGTGCCTTCCTCAGAGCGAAAAGTAACCAACAGGTTCTCAATATGAAGCAAGGGTCGGGCTTCGCTCATCAATGCTTAAATTGATAGGGTTGATCAATAAAAAGCCACAGGCAGGGCCGGCCACATTCACGGCTGCGCAGTTCAAGGGTGGCCTCGATATTTCGGCGGTTCTCCGTCCACTCCCAAAAGGCAAAGCGATCGCGCGATACAGGTTCGCCCAACCGCTTTTGTAATTCCTGTTTCAGCTCGACGAACCATTCGGTGGCTTCCTCATCACTGTTGAGGTACACATCAACCATGATTTCAGTAAGTTCATGGTGGGTAAAAAAGTATCGGACGTCAAAATAGGCGCTATCAGTAGAGGAAAAGGGAATGGAATACATCAGCTCATCGTGGTTGCGCCTGAACAGAAAATCCCTGTCGCGTTCCAGCACTTTGCGGTATCCGTCGCCAATGGTATGCGTTCTGAAATGCCCTGCCTTACCGAGCATGGTTAGCGCGGGGTGATGCACCATGGGGGCCTCGGCTGTTCGGGTTTCAGTTTCTCCCGAGCAGGACAAAAGCAGCAAAAAAAAGAGCACTAACAAAGGATGCGGTTGGATGGGCATGGCAGTTTGAGCAGCGGGGTTAAAGGTAGGAAAGCCCATGTAGCCCTCAAACCACCACCACATTTTTTTCGGCAATAGGCGGCTCGCCTTTCATGCGCAAGAGCAATTGGGCCACGGCCAGCACGTCTTTTTCGCAGTAGCGCACAATTTTTTCCAGATCATCTTCCTCGTAATATACCCGCGCTACGTCGGCACCGCTGATATCATCTTTGGGCGTAGGAATGCCAAAAATATGGGTCAGAAGATTGAGCGATGTATAATGTTTGTAGTCGCCAAACTTCCACAATTCGAGGGTATCGAGGTGCGGAACCTCCCAGGGCTTTTTCCCGCTCAGGTCGAGCAAGTCAGGCAATGGAATGCCCAAAACCAGCATTCTGCGGCACAGATACGGGATATCGAATTCCTTGATATTATGACCGCAAAGCAAGTAGTTGGAGCCACTGAAACGCCCGCTCATCAGGTCGGCAAATTCCTCCAGTAAGACGCGCTCATCCTTGCCCGAAAATGAGGTTACCCGGAACTTCTTTTCTCCGGCTGTATGGTGCAAATATCCCATGGATATGCAAACCACCTTGCCAAACTCAGCGTACACCCCGGCCCGTTCGTACACCTCATCGGGGGTCTTTTCCTCCCGCTGCTGAAAAAAGCGGGTTTTGTCGGCCCAGAGCTGCTGCATTTCGGGCGAAAGCTCCTCAAAGGTGTAGTACTGAGGAACGGTTTCGATATCGATAAAGAGAATACGGTCGGAGTTGATTTGTTGTAGCATATTAGGATAATTTGGTTGGCCTAAAGTTGCACAAACCGTTTAAATAATCAAAACGCCACGCGTATTGATAACCGGAACATTACCCATGTTTTCCTCCGTGATACTGCCCGGCACAAAAATGTATTTTTTATCGTACATCACATTTTGCTGGTAAAAGCTCACCCAATATTGGTTGGTGAGACCGAGCAGGCTGTCGGGGATAAGCTCAATTTTACGGTAGCTTTTGGGTTCCATGGTGTCAAGAAAATAGCGCAGCTCACTGGTTTTTACCGATTCATCGTTTTGCTGACCATAACCGCTCGACCTCACCAACACTCCCTCTATGGGCTCGTCTTTGAGGTTGATGAGAAAGCTGTACCACGAAGGCACTCCGTTCTCGTCGGGTTGCAGAATCACAGCCAGGGCAATGTCTTCAACCTTGGGCACGTGAATGTCCTTAATCATGGCATAAGTTGTTGTGCGATGTTGATGTACTGGTAGGCATCGGCGGGCAAGTGGTTCAACTTTTCGTCGGAGCGTTGGTGGCCCAGACGCACTACGACTAATTCGTAATCGGGCACCACAATGATGTATTGGCCGAGCATACCCTGCGCCTGAAAAAAGGGTGTGCCATTGTGATTGCCCAGCCACCACTGAAATCCATAGTGCATCACGGTTTCGCCGTATCGGTCGGGGATGCGGATGGGGCTTACGGAGGCCTCCACGTAATCAGGCGGAATCACCGTTTTACCTTTCCACTCACCCCCGTGCATGTAGAGTAGGCCCAATCTGGCGAGGTCGCGCACCTGGGCGTAAAAGCAGCACGACGATCGCTCCATACCATGAGGTTTGTCTGTAGTCCACCAGGCGTCGGCTTCAGCACCAATGGCTTTCCAGATGTGACGCGAAAAAAAGTTGGCGAGTGATTCGCCACTTGCGGCCTCCACAATCATAGCGAGCAAAATGGTATTTCCTCCGGCGTAGTAAAACTCGCTTCCGGCGGGTTTTTCCGGGCCAAAAGCAAGGGTGTGTTCACGCAGTTGATTGCCGTAGTACACACGGGCCTGATAGCCCAGCGGGTTTTTGTAGTTTTCGTCAAAGCCGTAGCCGGAGGCCATCTGAAGCAGGTGTCGGATGGTAACATCATGCTCATTGCGCTCTGCCAGTTCGGGAACATAGTTTGACGCAGGTTCATCCAGGCTTTTAATCATCCCTTCGCGAAGCAGCACACCCACAGCCATGCTCACAAATGACTTGGCCATTGAAAAGGTGTTGAGGTAGCTTTGTGCGCTGTACTCGTCAAAAAAGTGCTCAGTCAACACGCTGTCGCGATGCACCACAAGATAGGCTGCGGTTCCATATGACTCCAGATAGCTTATGTCGTCGGCTGAGAGCGGGCGATTGAATGCCGCGTGATTGGGCAGTGACGGCCCTCCGGGAGCTTCTATACGCCGGTGGTCAAACAGCCGGAAGTCATCAATGGAAGGGCCCTTCTGCCCCACGAAATACGTTTTGGAAACAGCCACAAGCACATGTCCGTTTCCGGTGAAATAAAGTCCGGATGCGATGAGAATAATGAGCAGGAGGAATCCGAGAAAGAGGCGCCGTATCATAGTGTGGAGGTTTTAAACGTAGTTCCAACCAAAGATAGCAGAAAGATGTCCGCGCAGAACTTTGCTCACCTCATCGAAATTTTGCCGGCTGCCCAACTCGACCTCCATGCTCGTGACGGCCTTGTCGTCAATTCCACACGGGATGATGTGCCCGAAGTAAGACAGGTCGGTATTCACATTAAACGCAAACCCGTGCATGGTGACCCAGCGGCTGCACTTCACTCCCAGGGCACATATTTTTCGGGCGCGATTGGGATCATCGGGGTCGAGCCATACCCCGGTATAGCCGGGGTAGCGATCTCCACTGATACCGTATTCGGCCAGCGTGCGGATAACAGCTTCCTCCAGTTCGCGCAGGTAGCGATGAATATCGGTGTAAAACTGGTCGAGATCCAATATGGGGTAGCCCACAATCTGACCCGGACCGTGGTAGGTAATATCTCCCCCGCGATTGATGGGGTAAAACGATGCCTTGTAACGCTCAAGCCCTTCTTCATCGAGCAGCAGGTTCTGCACATCACCGCTCTTGCCAAGCGTGTACACATGTGGATGCTGGCAAAAAAGCAGGTAATTGGGTGGGGTTTTGGCCTCTTCGGGGTGATTGCGGTTAAAAATCTTCTGATCCACCACCCCCTTGAAAAGCTGCTCCTGATAATCCCAGGCTTGCCGGTAATCCATCAGCCCGAGGTTCTGAAAAGCTACCGCTGGTTTCAATGCCGCGCAAGTTCGTTTTTGAGTTCGGTAATGACGTTTACTTCTATGGGGTCAACCTGCCTCTGCACGGCCAGATAATACGAGAGCCAGTCGCCCAGGTGCACCAGGTAGTAAAGTCGTTCCATACGGGATGTTCCGATTGCATTGATCTCGAGTACGCAATCTGTTTGCTTGCGCATCAAATCCATATTCAGGTTCATACGCAGAGCGGTACGCGGATGATCGTCTTCGCTGCGAAGCATCAGCACACCCATGCGCTTGTCGCCACCAGCCCAACCTACCAATTCATTGTGGTTCATTTCGGGCAGTACGTGATGCCAGCAGAGCATCTTGGCGTTTTCGTTGATTTGCTGACGCCAACGCACAGCCACGCCTTCAAGTCCGGTAGCTGCGTAGATTACGGGGGTACGGTTCTGGAGCTTTTCTGCCAAATCGCGGGCGGTATTGCGAATGGTTTCCTGCGATTGCTCCAGCACGTCGGCCACGCGGTGCAGATCTGTAGCGTCCCAGTCATTATACAGCCCTGCCCCTTGCAACAAGCCCAGAAGGGTAATGAGTCCATGTCCAAAGGCTGCTCGCGGGGGATAGCCTTCGGGTAATTTGGCGCTTACCCAGCCCTCTGTTTCAGCTGTGGCGAGCAATTGTCCGCCCGATGCAATGGCCGCAATAGACGCTCCGGCTTCGTTCGCTTTGTGGGCGGCAGCAAGGGTCTCCTCGGTGTTGCCAGAGTATGAACAAGCCACTACGAGTGTATGGGTATTCACCCAGGCGGGTATGCCGTAATCCTTGTTAACACAAACCGGAACACTGCATCTGCGCGCCAAAACCTCAGCGGCAATGGTGCCTCCGATGCCCGAACCACCCAGGCCCGTGATCAGCACGTTTTGCATATCGGTAGGCATGACACCTATGAACCGCAGCCTGTCAATGGCCTGATGCATATCCTGCGGAAATCCCGCAATGAGCTTTTCCATGTATTCGAACATCTTGCAGCAGATTTTGGGCGGTGAAATTACGAAAATTAGCCCCGCAGCGCTTGAACCTCTTATTGAAGGCATCTCCTATCTTTGCCGCACAATTCAAAACCCATAAGTCTGTGCAGTTATCCGAACAGGAAATCATCCGCCGCGAGGCGCTGAAAAAACTTCAGGAACTGGGCATCAATGCCTTTCCTGCCGAGGAAGTAGAAGTGAGTGATTACAGCATTTCGCTGAAGGAGCAGTACGAAGAGGGCAAACAGGTAAAGCTGGCCGGGCGAATGATGAGCCGCCGCATTATGGGTAAGGCTTCGTTTGCTCAGCTTCGCGACAGCAAAGGCGAAATTCAAATTTACATTACGCGCGATGATCTCTGCCCCGGAGAGGACAAAACCTTCTACAACGAGGTGTTTAAGAAATTGCTGGACTACGGCGATTTTGTGGCCGTAGAGGGCACCCTCTTTAAGACGCAGGTAGGCGAAGTTACGGTACACGTTACCAAACTTCAATTGCTGAGCAAGGCGCTTAAACCGCTTCCGGTAGTGAAAAGCGACAGCGAAGGAAAGGTATACGATGCCCTGAGCGACCCCGAAACACGCTATCGACAGCGTTATGTGGATTTGATCGTGAATCCGCATGTGCGACGCATTTTTGAAACGCGCTCAAAAGTTTTTGCCGCCATGCGCGACTTTTTTAACCGCAGCGGGTATGTGGAGGTTGAAACCCCTGTACTACAACCCATTCCGGGTGGTGCCAACGCAAGGCCCTTTGTTACGCACCACAACGCGCTCGACATTCCGTTGTACCTTCGTATTGCCAATGAACTGTACCTCAAACGTCTGATTGTTGGGGGTTATGAGGGTGTCTATGAGTTCTCACGCAACTTCCGCAACGAGGGGATGGACCGCACCCACAACCCCGAGTTCACCATTATGGAAATCTACGTGGCTTACAAAGACTATCAGTGGATGATGGACTACACCGAGCAGATGATTGGCGAGGTGGCGCAAAGGGTACACGGCAAGATGAAAGTGCAGATGGGCAATCATGAGATTGATTTTACGCCCCCCTTCCGCAGGGTAACCATGTTGGGAGTGATTGAGGAGTACACGGGCCAAGACCTTACAGGTATGGACGAAGCCGGGGTGCGCGCCGTTTGCAAAAAACTCAATGTGCCGATGGATGAAAGCATGGGCAAGGGCAAGATGATTGACGAAATTTTCGGTCAGTACTGCGAGCCCAAACTCATACAGCCCACTTTTGTAATGGACTACCCCGTGGAGATGTCGCCATTGTGCAAAAAGCACCGCGACAACCCGGAGCTCACCGAGCGTTTTGAGTTGATTGTTAACGCCACCGAAATTGCCAACGCCTACTCTGAGCTGAACGACCCCATTGACCAACGCGAGCGCTTTGAAGCCCAGCTCAAGCTCTCCGAAAAAGGCGACGACGAGGCCATGTTTATTGACCACGACTTTTTGCGCGCCCTAGAATATGGCATGCCTCCCACCTCGGGCATGGGCATCGGGATGGACCGTTTGGTGATGCTAATGACCGGACAAAGCTCTATTCAGGAGGTACTGTTCTTTCCACAAATGCGCCCTGAGAAGTTTGTCAAAAGTGCATCAGGTACAGACGCGTTGCGCGCCATGGGTGTGGACGAGGCCTGGCTGGAATACGTGCAAGCCGCCGGATATACCGATACCGAAAAACTACGCACCGAAAAACCCACGGCCATTCACCAGAAAATGAACGGCTACCGCAAAAAGAACAAGCTCGATATTCCCGCGCTTCAGCTTGAGGATGTGATGCGGTGGATAGCTGATTAGATGATGAGGTGATCTGATCATTGGGCGGTGGGCCAATTAGCGGATTAGACAATGAACAACCAACCGGATATTCTCAACTCGGGAAACCGATGTGGGTGTTGGTCTCAGCAATGCAATCCAAGCTTGCGCGCAACGTCAGGCGCACAAATGAGATAGTTGAAGTAATCACTTTTCTCAATGCCTGGGGTTTGCCGGACACCCCCTTTTTCGTCGATATTGAAATACACATAGCCCAGGTCACCAACCTCACCCTGAATGGAATGGGCTAGCTCCGCTGTTAAGACTTCTATGATCAGCGTGGGCCTGTATTTTCTCAAGCACTCCGAAAAACCGCGAAGCACCTGTAGTTCATGCATTTCAACATCAACTTTAACAAGGTCAACCCTGGCGAGGTTTTGTTGAGCAACAAAGGTATCCAGGGTTATGGATTTTACGGTCATTGAGTCGTTCTGACCGGTGTAGTCTTCGATCACCACATCCCCGTCCACATCTGATACGGCCAAATCAAAAGCACCAATGTCGAACTTATTGGTGGCAACGTTTTGCTTCAGCATCTTAAAAAAGACCGGGTGCGGCTCAAAGGCATGCACCTTCGCCTCAGGATTCTGTGTTTGCGCAACCAGTGCGTAAATGCCTGTATTGGCACCCACGTCAAGCACAACCTGCGCATTCTCGCAGAGCTTTACCCACAACTTGAGCGACTCTTTCTCCCACTTGCCGACCAGTCCATTCCAAAAAATGTCATTCTCTATTTTTAGTCCAAAGTGATTCACTTGAAAGGATCGAGATTCATTGATCGGAACCGAAAAAACACCCTTAAAGTGCATGTGTTTGTAGATGCTTTCAGGCGGCGTCCAGATAGCCCGAATGCCTGAATAAATCTGACGTTTAAAGGGAAGGGCCGCATAAATGGTCTTAAGTAATTTTTTCATGAGGAATGGTGCTGTTTCAGGAGAATGCTTCCTACCCGGTGCAACAAATATGAAGAAAAACTCCCGAGCAATGGTCAGCTTTCGGTGGTTCAAGGAGCGGCAAACCGGATAAATAAACCCCATGTCCATGCGCTTTGGTTGAGCAAATCTTAAAGCAATAAATCAGGATTTCCGGACTGCAAGGGCAAAAAAAATCCTCCAAAAAGTCTTACATTTGCGAACAAAACAAGCCTTATTTAGATTTAGTCTAAATTAAGCGATACTCAAAAACGGATTACTCATGATCAAAGTGAATAACAGTGCACGCGATCAGGTGCTGAAAATCAAAGGCGAAGGAGCCCACCCAGAGGAGGCGTTCATTCGCGTAGGGGTACAGGGAGGCGGCTGCTCAGGACTCATGTACAATCTCAGCTTCGATACCACACTGAAGGAAGACGATAAAGTTTTTGAAGACAACGGCGTAAAAGTGGTAGTTGACAAAAAGAGTTTCCTCTACCTGGTAGGAACGGAGCTGGAATACTCAGGAGGCCTCAACGGAAAAGGCTTCGTGTTTAGAAATCCCAACGCCAACCGAACATGCGGTTGCGGAGAGAGTTTTTCAATCTGATAAAATCAAACAAAACATGTCTGAAGACGACAAAATATTAGAAGAGGTAACCTCGCGCGAGTACGCATACGGGTTTACCACCAATATAGAGTCCGACAAGGTTCCCAAAGGACTCAACGAGGACATCATCCGGTTGATTTCTGCTAAGAAAAACGAACCCGAATGGATGCTTGAATGGCGCCTTGAGGCCTTTAAAGTCTGGTCGGAAATGGTGGAGCCAGAGTGGGCACACGTACAATATAAAAAGCCCGATTTTCAGGACATCACTTATTACGCAGCGCCTAAGAGCAAGCCCAAACTCAACAGCCTCGATGAGGTAGACCCCGAAATGCGCCGCACCATGGAGCGCCTCGGTATTTCCATGGAAGAACAAAAGCGCCTGACCGGCGTGGCCGTTGATTTTGTGATGGACTCGGTGTCGGTGGCTACCTCGTTTAAATCCAAACTTGCTGAACTGGGTATTATTTTCTGCTCCTTCAGCGAAGCCGTTCAGGAGCACCCGGAGCTGGTGAAAAAGTACATCGGCTCGGTAGTGCCGCGCCGCGACAACTTTTACGCAGCCCTCAACTCGGCGGTGTTTACCGACGGATCATTCTGCTACATTCCAAAAGGCGTGAAATGCCCCATGGAGTTGAGCACCTACTTCCGCATCAACGAAGCAGGAACGGGGCAGTTTGAGCGAACGCTGGTAATTGCCGACGAAGACAGCTTTGTGAGTTACCTGGAGGGCTGCACTGCCCCCTCGCGAGACGAGAACCAGCTTCACGCAGCCGTGGTTGAACTGGTAGCCCTAAAAGGCGCTGAAATCAAATACTCAACCGTGCAGAACTGGTTTCCGGGTGACGCCGAGGGCAAAGGCGGTGTGTTCAATTTCGTAACCAAGCGCGGCTTGTGCGACGGATTCCGGTCAAAAATCTCCTGGACACAGGTTGAAACGGGGTCGGCGGTGACCTGGAAATATCCTTCATGTGTGCTCAAAGGCGATGAATCGGTGGGGGAGTTCTACTCGGTAGCCGTAACAAACAACTTTCAGCAGGCAGACACCGGCACCAAGATGATTCACATTGGTAAAAACACCAAAAGCACCATCATCTCCAAAGGAATCTCCGCCGGAAAAAGCCAAAACTCCTATCGCGGCCTTGTTAAAATCAACAAAGGAGCAACCAATGCGCGCAACTTTTCGCAATGCGACTCCCTTCTCATGGGCGACCAATGCGGCGCACACACTTTTCCGTACATCGAAGTAGCCAACCCTACGGGCAAAGTAGAACACGAAGCCACCACCTCCAAAATTGGTGAGGACCAGATTTTCTACTGCCAGCAACGCGGATTAGATGAAGAAGAAGCCATTGGCTTGATTGTAAACGGGTATGCCAAAGAAGTATTGAACCAGCTTCCCATGGAATTTGCCGTGGAAGCCCAAAAACTACTCGCCATTTCGCTGGAAGGAAGCGTGGGATAAATCAAATTCAACCTAAAAAGACAACGCAACATGCTCTCAATAAAAAACCTGCACGCCGAAATTGAAGGCCACGGCATTTTAAAAGGCCTCAATCTGGACGTTAAACCCGGCGAAGTACACGCCATTATGGGCCCCAACGGATCAGGAAAAAGCACCCTGGCCTCGGTTTTGGCCGGCCGCGAAGAATACGAGGTAACCCATGGCTCGGTAAACTATAAAGGCCAGGACCTACTGGAAATGGCGCCCGAAGAGCGTGCCCGCGAGGGTGTTTTTCTGGCGTTTCAGTACCCTGTTGAAATTCCCGGAGTAAGTAACATCAACTTCCTGAAGGCAGCCGTAAACGCCGTTCGCAACCACCACGGAAAAGAAAAACTCTCCGCAGGCGATTTCCTCAAAATGGTGAAGGAAAAATCAGCCTTGGTGCAGCTCGACGGAAAACTTGCCAACCGCTCGCTCAACGAAGGGTTTTCGGGCGGCGAAAAGAAGCGCAACGAGATTTTTCAAATGGCCATGCTTGAGCCTGCGCTTTGCATTCTCGACGAAACCGATTCAGGCCTGGATATTGATGCCCTTCGCATTGTAGCCGAAGGTGTGAACAGCATGCGCAGCCCTGAGCGCTCGTTTATTGTGATTACTCACTACCAGCGTTTGCTCGATTACATCGTACCCGATTACGTGCACGTACTTCAGGGCGGACGCATCGTTAAAAGCGGCCCGAAAGAACTCGCCTTGGAGCTTGAGGAAAAAGGCTACGACTGGATTATCAACGAGCAAAACGTAGGAGTATGACAACGCGACTGGCCACAGCAGCAGCCGATTCAGCGCTGGTTCAGAGCCTGCACGCCTCCTATGGAGAGCACTATGGCCCTGTAGAGCAGGAGCAGCGGCTCGCTTCGCTCAACGACCTCGATGAGCTCGCCTTCCCCACATCCAAAACAGAGTTCTGGAAGTACACCCGTGTGAACAGACTCCTCAAGCAGGACGTGGCCTTTCAGCCGGATGAGCGCGCCGAAGATGCTCCCGCGATTGAAGGACTGAATGCGGTGCGCATACACATCCGCAACGGACACGCAGGGCAAAATACCAGTCTGCCCGACGGTGTGGATGTTAGGGTTTTGGGTGCGGGAGCTGAACTACCGGAGTCGTTCGGTGCCCTGGCGCAACCCAGGCACCACGTGATGGAAGCCATGAACACCGCCTTCTGCCCGGAAATCCTTGTGCTGCGCATTGCCCCAAACAAGAAGATTGAGGATGTCATTGAACTCAGTTTTACCGCCAGCAACGGAAGCGTGCATCAACCCCGTGTGATGATTGACGCCGGAGCCGGTTCATCGGCCACCGTGTTGATGCGATACAGCTCACCCAATGGAGCAACGGGTTTTACCAACAGCTTGAGCGAAATACACGTAGGAGCAAATGCCCGACTCAATGTGTTCAAAATGGAGCACGAGGGCAACCAATGGTTCCACCACAGCGCAGACTACGCAAGGATATTCGATGGTGGTCACTTCGAAATTGTAACCGCACCCGAAAGCGGCGGCTGGACCCGCAACAACCTCAGAATACGCCTCGACGGCAAGCAGGCTTTTGCGCGCCTCAACGGATTGTACCTTCTGGAGGGCAATCGCCACCTGGACAACAACACTTTTGTAGATCACGCCGTGCCGCATTGCGACTCGTCGGAATTGTACAAAGGCGTGCTGTACGACGAAAGCACTGCTGTGTTTAACGGAAAAGTGATTGTGCGTCCGGACGCGCAGAAAACCAATGCTTTTCAACAGAACAACAACCTGGTGCTGTCAGAAAATGCGCAGCAATTCTCCAAGCCCGAGCTGGAAATTTATGCCGACGATGTGAAATGCAGCCACGGCTCAACCACGGGCCAGATGGACGAAGAAGCTATTTTCTACCTTCAATCACGTGCTATTGACAAGACCGAAGCCACGCGTATGCTGGTGGCGGCCTTTGCAGCAGAGGTCATAGATCAGGTAGAGAACGAAGCCATTCGAAGCTATTTTTACGACAAGTTCACCCAATAATATGGCACACACCCTGGAGGCACCCGGTTCATTTACAGCATTCGCGGAAGGTATCCGCAAGCAGTTTCCACTGCTCAATCAGCAGGTAAACGGGCGCCCTTTGGTGTATTTCGACAACGCTGCTACCACTCAAAAGCCCGTGCAGGTGATTGAGGCCATGAATCGCTATTATCGCGAGTACAACAGCAATGTGCACCGCGGTGTGCACCACCTGAGTCAGGTAGCCACCGACGCCATGGAGCAGGTGCGTCTCCAGATGGCCGGTTTTCTGGGAGCATCGCGGCACGAAGAAATCATTTTCACCTCAGGTTGCACGGGGGGTATTAACCTTGCAGCGCACATCATGGGTCGCGCTTATTTGCGTCCCGGCGATGAAATCCTGCTCACCGAAATGGAGCACCACAGCAACATTGTTCCGTGGCAACTGGCAGCAGAAATCAGCGGGGCCATCATCAAAGTGATTCCGGTGCTCGAAGACGGCACACTCGACCTGGAGGCCTGCCAAACACTTTTATCACCCCGCACCAAAGTAGTAGCCTTTGTGCACGTTTCCAATGCCCTGGGCACGATTAACCCTGCTGCTGAGATTATCTCCATGGCTAAAAATGTGGGGGCACTCACGCTCGTGGACGGAGCCCAGGCACTGGCACACGAGCGGGTAAACGTGCAAAACCTTAACTGCGATTTTTACGTGACTTCCGCCCACAAGCACTATGGCCCCACAGGCATGGGTGTACTATACGGGCGCTATGAGCTGCTGGAAAAACTACCCCCCTACCAAGGTGGTGGAGAAATGATTGACCGCGTTACGTTTGATCGCACCACTTACAACACCCCTCCGTTTAAATTCGAAGCCGGAACTCCAAATATTGCAGGAATCATTGGCATGGGAGCTTCTATCCAATGGCTGCTGGAGCAAGATATTGATCAAGTGAAGGCCTACGAACACGAGTTGCTTGCGTATGCCACCCAGACCCTCTCGGAAATCGAGGGCTTTGTTCCGGTTGGAACGGCGGCTGACAAGGCCGCAGTAGTTTCCTTTAACCTGAAAGGAGTACATCACTACGACGTGGGCGTGCTGCTCGACAAAATGGGGCTGGCGCTGCGCACAGGCCATCACTGCACCCAACCGCTGATGGATCGCTACGCCATTGAAGGTACCGTGCGTGCCTCGTTTGCGCCCTACAACACTTTTGAAGAAATTGACCGTTTGGTGGAGGCACTTCGCAAAGCCCAACAAATGCTGAGTTAACCATGGGAAACGCAGTTGAAAACGAAATATCAGAAATCAACCGCCGTCAGGACGAGGTCATTGAAGAATTTGCCCTGTTTGACGATTGGATGGATAAATACGACCACCTGATTAGTTTGGGCAAGGAATTGCCATTGATTGACGAATCACTCAAAACCGACGACCGCATCATACGCGGCTGCCAGTCGAAAGTTTGGCTCGACGCCGGAATGGAAGACGGCAAAGTGCAGTTCACTGCCGACAGCGATGCCATCATCACCAAGGGAATTATTGCTACGCTGGTGCGAGTGCTCAACGGCAACACACCGGCCGGCATTCTCGAAACGGATTTGTACTTTATTGACCGCATCGGGCTGAAGGAACACCTTTCACCTACGCGCAGCAACGGCCTGCTTGCCATGGTGAAGCAAATGAAAATATACGCATTGGCATTTCAGGCCAAAAACGACTAAACCGAGAGGTATGGATTTCCAGGAAAAACAGATTCTTGAGCAAAAGGTGATTTCAGTGCTGAAAAGCATCTACGACCCCGAGATTCCTGTGGATATCTACGAGCTGGGGCTCATTTACGAAATCAATTTTGGCGAGGATCGGGGGGTTGCCATAACCATGACCCTTACCTCGCCCAACTGCCCGGTTGCCGAGTCGTTGCCGCGCGAGGTTGAAGAAAAAGTAGCAAGCATTGAGGAGGTTCCATCGGCACAGGTGGAGATTGTATTTGAACCACCGTGGAACAAAGACATGATGAGCGAGGAGGCACAGTTGGAACTCGGATTTATGTAGGCCATGGCAGAAGAAATCGTTAATAAAGTAGCCAAAAGCGGGCTGATTACCCTTGATCTTGGGGAACTCGCTCCGAAGGCCGACATTGTATCTTTCGACCTGGCCGAGCACCTATGGCAGGGCTTGGTGCTGAAAGAGCAAGACTTTCGGGACATGATAAAAACCCACGACTGGAGCCAGTACCAGGATCAGCATGTGGCGGTTTTCTGCTCGGCCGATGCCATTGTGCAGGATTGGGCCTACATGCTCGTTGCCTCAGCCCTTCAGCCTTACGCCAAGCGTGTGGAGATTGAAACTCCTGAAGCCTTTCGCAGCATGTTGTTTCTCGATGTCATTCGCGCATTGAAACCCGATGAATACCGCGATGCCCGTTTAGTGGTAAAAGGCTGTGGAGATGTAAAGGTGCCTCCGGCGGCATTTGCAGCAGTTGTAAGTCATCTGCAACCCGTTGTAAAGGCCTTGATGTATGGAGAACCTTGCTCAACCGTGCCGGTTTACAAGCGCAAATAAGCAGACCCTTAGTACACCTGGTCCGAGGTTGAACCAAAGTTCTGTTCAACTGATTTTTTCACGATTCAGGCGGGCTCAAACCCGCTTTAATTCTGATTTTCCGGCTTAGGCAGTGTCGGGTTGTTAATAAAATGCAGACAACAAATAAGGCCGAACAGCGTATCTTGGACACGCACTCAAAAGTGTTTAACATGACCCGCCACGATTTATCGCTATACTATAATCGTCACTGCCGCCTCAAACTGAAGTCGGGCAAGGAGGTTTTTGGCGTAATCTGGGAGCACGACAGCGACGAAGACAAACTCTATTTTGCAAGCCACGGCGACCACAAAGCTTACCGTCAAACCATTGCGCTGCAGCAGCCGGCCAGAAATCACCGATGGGCTCAGGTGGTGAATGCAGATGATATCATCGCCGCAGAATCTCTTCAATAGCCGTTTTAAACAATCTGTGATGCGCTGCGTTTTCTCACCGAACGTTTGCGGCTAACCGCTTACACGACTGATTATTCGTCTGTCAAAAAAAGAGGGCTATCAACGTTCAAAACCTGAATTTTGGCACAAACTCACCCACCGCATGAAACGCGCACTAAGTATCTTTTTCTTTCTGGCAATTTTAACGAACGTCTTTGCACAGAAATACACACTCAGTGGGCATATTACCGATGAATCGAGCGGTGAAGAACTCATTGGCGCTGCCCTTTTCATTCAAGAAACAAGGGGAGGAGCGGTTACCAACCTCTACGGTTTTTATTCACTGACCCTTCCTGCGGGTACCTACAATCTTGAGTACACTTTTGTAGGGTTTGCCAGCAAAAAAATGACCATTGAACTCAACCAGGATATGCGCATTGATGTAGAGCTATCGTCCAAAGACCTCGAGCTTCAGGAAGTGGAAATCACGGCTGAGCGGGAAGATCGAAACGTGCGCAGCATAGAAATGAGTGTAGAACGGCTCGAAATGAAGACCGTGAAAAAGGTTCCGCAGTTTTTGGGCGAAGTGGATGTAATACGTACTATTCAACTTTTGCCCGGTGTAAGCACTGTGGGCGAGGGAGCCATCGGTTTCAACGTGCGGGGGGGGAACATTGACCAGAACCTTATTCTGATTGACGAGGCGCCTGTGTACCAATCATCGCACCTGTTTGGCTTTTTCTCGGTGTTCAATGCCGACGCGGTGAAAGATTTCAAACTATACAAAGGAGGCATTCCGGCTAAATACGGTGGGCGCCTGTCGAGCGTGCTCGACGTACGCCAAACCGAAGGAAATCTCAAGAAATTCAAAGGCTCGGGGGGCGTGGGTTTGATTTCGAGCAGACTGATGCTTGAAGGGCCTATTGCCAAAGACAAAGCTTCGTTTATGGTTTCGGGGCGGCGCTCCTATGCCGACCTGTTTTTTCCGCTGTTTGAGGATTTGCGCGGCAACGTATTCTACTTCTATGACCTCAACCTGAAAGTGAACTACAAAATCAACGATAACAACCGCATCTTCCTTTCTGGGTATTTTGGCGATGATGTCTTTGATTTCGACGGAAACTTCGCTGCACGCTGGGGAAACGGCACCGGTAGTGCCCGCTGGAATCACATCTTCAACAGCAAGTTGTTTCTCAACACCACACTGGTTTACAGCAAGTACGACTATTCATTGGGGGTTCCTACCGGTTTTCAGGCTTTTGAATGGAAAGCCGGCATCCAGAACTACAACGCCAAGATGGATTTTAGCTTTTTTCCCAATCCCAACAACACCATAGAATTTGGCTGGAATGCACTGTTTTATGTTTTCGACCCCGGGGCTACCCGAGGCACCAGTCCTGAATCCATCTTTGCCGAAGTGGGTGTAGATCGCAAACGCGCCGTTGAACCCGCCATCTATGTAAGCAATACCCAGAGTGTAACCGATCAGCTTACGGTGCAGTACGGCCTGCGTTATTCCATGTTTATGAACTACGGCCCGCAAACGGTGTATCAGTACGCAGAGGGTATGCCGCTTCGCCCGGAAAACATTGTGGACACCCTTGAATACGGCCGCGGTGATATCATCAAAACCTACAGCGGGCTGGATGGGCTTGAGCCCCGGCTTTCGGTAAACTACACCATCAACAACCGGCACTCAGTAAAAGCCAGTTACAACCGAATGAGGCAGTACATTCACCTGATTTCCAACACAACGGCTGCCACTCCTATTGATGTATGGGCACCCAGCGACACCTACATCGAGCCCTCAACCGTAGATCAGGTGGCCCTGGGCTATTTCCGAAATTTCAAGGACAATATGTTTGAGCTGAGCGTTGAAGGTTACTACAAGAAGTTCAGCAATATTTTTGATTACCGCGACGGCGCAGAACTGCTCCTGAACGACAAGCTTGAAACAGACCTCCTTCCCGGTGAGGGTGAAGCCTACGGTATCGAGTTCATGCTCCGCAAAACCAAGGGCAAGCTCACAGGCTGGTTGAGTTACACCCTTTCCCGCACCGATCGCACCATCCCGGGCATCAACAACGGCAATCCCTTTCCGAGTAACTGGGATAAGCTCCACGACCTGAGTCTTGTGCTAAGCTACGACTTTGACGACAGGTGGAATGTATCCACCAATTTCGCGTACATGACGGGGCGGCCCATCACCTTTCCCGACGGACGATATGAGTTCAACGGTATTATCGTGCCCAATTTCGCCAATCGCAACGGGGCCCGCACCCCCGATTACCACCGCTTGGATTTATCGGTGACCTACACTAAGCCCAAGGACAAAGCCAAAAAGATATTCTTCTTCTTCAATAAACCCGAAGACTGGACATCATCATGGGTGTTTACCGTGTACAACGCCTACGGGCGGCAAAACCCCTACAGCGTTTTCTTCCGGCAGAACGAAGAAAACCCCATGATTACAGAGGCTGTTCAACTCTCTATTTTCGGCTCGGTTATTCCGGCCATCACCTATAATTTCAGTTTCTGATGAAGACGCAAATTACTTTCATTGGCCTTTTGATGGCTGTGGCTTTTGGGCAAACAGCCTGCGAAAAAGTGATTGATCTGGATGTGCCCGAAGGCGAGGTACAACTTGTGGTGGATGGCTGGCTCACAGACCATGAAGATACGGTTCAATACCTCATTCTCACAACCACAGCTCCCTATTTTGAAGACAAGCCTACGCCGCGTGTATCCAGTGCCAACGTAACCATTCACACCTACGAGGGCGAAACCCTTATTGAATCTACTGGCATGCCCGAAGACCCCAATAAGCCGGGTCACTACCCATTTCCTTTTCCGGCCGAAATCGGCAAAGGCTACCAGGTTGAAATTGATGCCCCGCCTTTTCCGCCGGCGATAAGCGACATTCAGCAAGTGCTCGAAGTGCCGCCCATTCTGGACATTTTCTGGGAAGAGGCCTCTCCTGACTTTCAGGATTCTTTGGCCATTTACCGCGTGTTTATCTCCACTTTTGAATTTCCGGGCCCCGGCGACTTTTATCGTTGGTTCATTTTCGTAGATGGAGAATTTCAGAATGCCCCTTTCAATATCTACGTTCAGAACGACCTGCTTGTTGACGGCATGAACCTACCCAAGTTCTCTGTAACCAGCACACGCTATCGTTTTGGGCAACGCGTGCGTATTGTACAGAGCCGCATCAATGAAAACGCCTACGATTTCCTGTCGCTACTGCGTTTTCAAACCGCCTTTATCGGCTCTCCGTTTGATACGCCGCCCGCACCACTTGTGGGGAATGTTCGGTTTATGGATAGCGACCGAACCGCGCTGGGGTTCTTCAGCGTTTCGGCAACGAGCGAAGCCGAGGTGGTGGTTGGTGTGGATTAACCTATCAGGCCAACCACAAAATTTGACGGCTCCCTCCACTTAGGTCAGGCTTCCCGAAGGATTTTCTCCATTTTCCTGCCGTTGGCGAGCTCGTCCACAAGCTTGTCGAGGTAGCGCACCTGCCGGGTTACAGGGTTGTTGATTTCCTCAATGCGATATCCGCAAATCACGCCAGTAATCTGCTCAGCCCTGGGGTTCAGTCTGGCCCTTTCGAAGAAGGTTTCGAAGGAGACGTTCTCATCAATCAGTTTTTGAATATCCGCTTCGTCAAATCCCGTGAGCCACTCAATTACCTGGTGCAACTCTTCTACACTCCTGCCTTTGCGTTCAACCTTGGTTACATAGTGCGGATACACCGATGCAAAGGTCATGGCGGCCATTCGCGCGTTGTGCTCGGGGGTGGTTTTCATAGGCTCAATGGGACTACACAAACCGCGCATCCGTCTCCATTACGGTGCCGCATTGATTGCAGGTTCGGAGCGATTCGGATCCGTAAAACTCGCGGAAACGAGGTAAAAAGTCTTGCTCAATATTGGTGAGCGGAAAATAGGTTTCGTGCAATTTGTGGTTGCAATTATCACAAAACCAAAGTAGCCCGTCCTTCATGTCGGTGCCCTTGCGTACGCGCTCAATCACGAGCCCCACGGAGTTTTCGCTTCGTATGGGTGAGTGCGGAATTTTGGCCGGAAGCAAAAACATTTCTCCGGCTTTAATCGGTACCTCCACCGCTTTACCATCCACCTGAATTTTCACAAGAATGTCGCCCTCAAGCTGGTAAAAAAGCTCCTCGGTTTCGTTGTAGTGATAATCCTTGCGGGCATTGGGGCCACCCACAATCATCACGATGTAATCGCCTGCTTCGGTGTAGAGGTTTTTGTTGCCAACCGGTGGCTTGAGCAAGTCGCGGTTTTCGTCAATCCACGCCTGAAGGTTAAAGGGAAGTCGAATATTCATGTTGCTGCATTTGGGATTAAAGGTACAAAACCCGCTCAATCCATCGCTTCAAAGGCAAACTCGGTGCGCCGGTTGCGGGCGTGTTCTTCCTCGGAGCAGGGCACATTGTTTTTGCAGTGATTGATCAGTCGCTGTTCCCCGAAACCGGTTGCTTTCAAGCGGTTTTGGGCAATTCCGGCCTCCCGCAAGTAGCGCAGCACCTCCCCGGCGCGTCGCTCCGAGAGTTTCAGGTTGTACGCGTCGGATGCGCGCGAATCCGTATGGCTCATCACGTGCACCTTGAGGTTGGGGTTTTTCTGAAGCAGCGCCACAAGCCTGTTGAGCTGCTGCTTCGCCGCTTCGTTGAGCAGGTAGGCATCGAGGGCATAGTAGATATTGGAGATGGAGAATGCCTCTTTAGGAGCAATGCGCAATGTTCGGTCGTACTCATCGCGCACCGAGAGTACAGGCTCATTCGGACCAATGCGCTGATAAATGTAATCCATGTCTTTCCGGCCGAGTACTTTCAACACATTACCATGTTCATCTACAATGGCAAGCTGAAGGTTGGGGTTGTCGGCCAGGAGCCTGAAAACATACTGATCGTCGGGAAAAAGATGCCTAAACAGCAACCGTCCGTTGCGCCGGGTAAAGGTTCGGGTTAGCACATTTCCGTTGGCATCGAGCAGCAAAACCTCTATTCGCTGGTTGAAATCTCCGGGCTCGTGCTCAAACACAAGAGCATGAATGTCAATACTCAGCAGGCTTACATCTTCAGCCTCAATCAGCTCAAGGTTGTCGTGATCATCGGGCGGCAGCAGTTCAAACTTAAAATCGCCGTGATCATTGGAAATGATTTTCTGCACTTTTTGCTGCTGGTCGTTTAGAAGATAAATGGAGAACAGCCTCATTTCCTGATTATTCAAGGCATCAATACTCAGGGTATAAGGCACCCGGGAGTGCAGATAGGACAGTGAAAACTTACCAAACTGATTGGTGGTGGTTTCCTGAAGCACATTACCCCCTTCATCCTTGAGATATAGCGTTGTGTGCGCCGATGGCTGCTTGTCGTATTCCAGAATTCCGCTCAACTCACGGTGTACATCCTTGTTGGCAATGCGTTCAAGCCCATAGATATCGTCCCGGCCCTTGCCTCCTGGTCTATCGCTCGAAAAATAGGCTTTGTTCTCGTTCACAAAAGTGATGGAAAGGTCGTCCCAGGCACTGTTCACCGGCATCCCCATGTTCTCGGGCTTGTTGTTAAGCGAATCGAGGTGCACGCGAAAGATATCCAGCCCACCGTAGCCCGGGTGCGCGTTGCTGGAAAAATACAGCCAGTCGTTATGAACATGCGGAAAAACCTCATCACCCTCGCTGTTAACGGCTGGGCCAAGGTTCACAGGGGTGCTCCAGCCTGAAGAAGTGAGGCGACTGATGTAAAGGTCCATTCCTCCCCGCCCACCATCCATATCTGAACTGAACACAAGGGTGGAATCATTTTGAAGCGCCGGGTGGGCCACTGAGTGATACCCGTCGGAAAAAGGCAACACTTTCGGCGGCGACCAACGATTGCCGTCGTAACGCGACACCAAAATGCGCATCGGGTTGCTTCGGTTGGGGGCAGTGCTCATGCGTTCAACCCGCGTAAAATACACTTCCTGACTGGTTGAAGAAAAGCAGGCCGGACCGTCGTGGTAACGGGTGGTGAGTTCGCGGGCAAAGAGCTCAGGCGTCCAGAAGCTGGTTTGACGCTCATTACTGAAAGGCGCGTAATACAAGTTGGTGAAAGGGCGGTGCTCAATGGCAAACTCATCTTTGCCGGAGTCCTCCTTCCTTTCAGTGGTAAACACCAAACCGGCGTTGTGTACCACAGGTGAAAAGTCGGCATAGGGCGAGTTGATGCCGTGCAACGTAACGATTTCAAAACGGGGTTCTGCGGGCATGGCCTTGATGGCTTCGGACCAGGCAAGGAGACGGCGCGCACGGGCATGATCGGGGCTAGACACCAACAGCGCCTGCAAAATGGCGTCGGACCTGGAGTAGTCGCCCAACAAATAGTGCATTTCAGCGAGGTGAAAATGAAGGTCGGCATCCGCGTTGCCATTGCTGACCACCTTTTGGTAAAGTTGCATCGCGTCTTCAAAGCGCTTTTCATGACGGTAACAATGTGCAAGGTACTCCATGGCTGAAACGTCGTCGGGATTGCGCTCCAGCACCTGTTCATACAAACGTGCCGCCTGCGACCAGGCCTCGGCTTCGAACAGGCGGTTGGCCTTGTTCACCTGTGCACTCATAACCGTGGGAAGCATTACGAGCAAGAGGTATGTAACAACTCGCAGCATCAGAAATAGCGCGGGGATGAGAACCGCGATTTAAACACGTTAAACCGGTAGCTCAGGTAGAGCTCATGCGACCCGGCATGTTGGTTGCGCATGGGGTTGAGCGCAAAATCGTAGGCATAACCCACTTCGAGCTTATCCGTTGCCCTGAACTGAACCATGGCCAGCATTCCGTACTGGTGCCTGTAGCCTGCTCCAAGCCAGAAACGCTCCATGAAGAGCGCGTGCAGGTTAAGATCGAGTTGCACCGGAGCGTTTTCGGCATAGCGTACAAGGGCGTTGGGCTTGAGGGCCACTTTGTCCGAAAGCACAAAAAGATAGCCCCCTACAGCGGTGGCGTGCAGAAACTGGCGCGACTCCGAGAGTTCCACGTCTCTTATCCGCGCCTGTGCAAGATTGCTTACCTGTAGGCCGCCAAAGAACTTCTCGCCAGTAGCCAACACCGCAAAATCAAATACCGGCATCCAGTTGCTTTGTGAGCCTTGCCACTGAATGGGGTCATTTTCATCGCGGTATTCAATCTTATCAAAATCAAAGCGGTGATTTTCGGCTCCTGCCCGGAGCGCAAAGCTCAACCGCGATTTTTCGCGCAGGCGAATGCGATATGCGTAGGTTGCTGCCAATGAGGTAACATCTCGCGGACCAATGCGTTCATAATGCGCGTTAAGTCCCAGCGCCATGTTCTGGTTGCGCAGCGGGCTGTGCAACGCCAGGGCAAAGGTTTCGGGGGCACCGTTAAAGCCCACCCACTGCTTGCGCAGAATGGTTGACGCTGACAGCGCATCATGATGGCCCGCATAGGCCGCGTTAACGTATGCCAAATCGAAAAAGTAAAGGTTTTGCAAACCCTGCTGCTGAGCGGTTGCCTGCGCCAACCAACAACAACACCCTATGAGCAGCAGCTTTTTCATCGTGTAAGTTCGATATATCCCTTGTAGGTTGTTCCGTTGATCTCTGCTACGTAGAAATAGGTGCCGTCGGGTAATTCCGCCTGTCGCTTGCCCTGCCCTTCCCAGCGCACCTGTTGGTTGTCGTAGTTTTTGCCTTTCCACACTTCTTCGCCCCAGCGATTAAAAACCCGCACCTCATTGTTGGCAAACCGTGGCAGGTGAATGTTTTCGATGTGCCAGTAGTCATTCTGGCCGTCGCCGTTGGGAGTGATACCTGAATAAAACTGAAGGTCGCAAGGCGTTTCGTCTTCCAGTCCGATGAAAAATGTTACCGTGGATTGACAGGCTCCGGTGCTTACGCTTACAGAGTGTTCGCCTGTTTCAAAACCTGCGGCCGACATACCGGTTGATCCATTGCTCCACAGGATGTTATAAGGTGGCTCACATCCTGAAATGGATGGAATAAGGGCGGAGCCATCCCGCGCACCCGCACAGGATTCAGGTTCGGTGAGTACTTCAAAAACAAGAATATTCTTGGTTAGTGGCTGTTGAAATCCTTGTGTCCAGGCCTCGTTGGCAGACTGCCCGGTTGCAATCACAGCCTCGCCCGCAGTGGACGATATCTCGTGCTGGCCCCCGCTGTAAAAGGCTCCGGTTGGGCCCACCACCTGTCGATCAACAATCACCGACTGGGCCTGCAAAGCTGTTATGCCCGAAATCAACAACGCTATGGACAACAGTTGCCTCATCATTCTGACATCACGAACCAACCGGCGCTTCCTGCGCTAACCAACATTCGGGTTTCCAGTGCAGTGAGGTTGTTGAGTGGTATGCTGAAATTACTTCCGTCGATGAGGTCGCCGGGTGAAGGTGCAATTTCCAACGTGTTGGTGGTATTGAAAGACTTAAATCGTTTAACGTAGTAAATTCTGCCCTCGCAGCTTGAAGCTGGCGGCAAAATCACCACGCCCGGAGTAAGGCTCACGTCCACCACCAACATATGGTCTTCATCGGTAAGCTCTATGGGGCTCAGGCCCGCATTTTCTATACGAATGGTTCCTGCCACAGAACCCTTCGTGTGCAAGTTACTATGCGGTTCATCGGTACCAATTCCGATGTTTGCCTCCGTGTTGAACACCGTACCGGAACCAACTTGCCAAGGACCAAAATTGGCCAAACCGGCGAGGTTGATTACATGGGTAATCCCTCCTTCTGATATCACCAACAAGGTGTCATCCAGGAAAGTGCCGTCGGGGTCGATCAACTCGTTGGTAGGATCCGGATCATCGTCGTCCACATCTACCGCGGTGGCCGCAAGGTCTGCAAACAGCGCGTAAGGCACCGACACAAACTGTGTGTTGGAAACCGCTTCAAAACCTTCTCCAAGATCCATCTCAACTTCAAGCCAGCGCGTTCCATCGCCCCAGTTTATGGCTTCAAAAGACCCTGTCATCACCGATCCGCCACCAATTACAAGGTTCACCAAACCAAAGGCATTGGTTTCTGCTTCATGCATTTCCTGGTAGAGAATCGCTCCGTTCGGGCCAGCGTCGCGCACCTTGAAAACCACGTCAACCTGCTGGTTGATAAGCTCTCCTCCGCTTTGCGCGTCTCGCGCTACCGCTTGGTAATGAATTTGTTCTGGGCTTTGGGCTATGGCTCCTATCGGCAGTGCGAGCCACCCCAACAATATCCAGCCTGCGAATCGTTTCATGGGCTTGGGTTTGGTTCGGTGAAATTTCGTTCGAAATTAAACATTCCGCTTACTGATAACGGTAAACGCAACTGAGCCTGCCCTTTTCAGCGAAAAAATAAAAGACCTACACCGGAGTCGTAACGACCTGTTTTTGAACGGCAAGAACAAACATGTGCTCATCTTCACTAACAGCCGACTGTAAATAACTCGGCTTTCAACTCCTGTTAACCGGCGATAAGCCTTGTTAAACCATAGAAAGCCTCACCATGTTCGTCATACCTTTCTCGGCAATAGGCATGCTTGCGGTGTTTACGATAAAGTCGCCATTTTTGAGTTCTTTGGCATCCACCAAAATATTCTTGACATCTTCCATGGTTGCATCGGTGCTTTCCATTCGGTTGTAGAAGTATGATTTTACGCCCCACACCAGCGATAATTGATTCAAAATAGCATGATTACCGGTAAAAACAAAGGTTTGTGCCCGTGGGCGCTGGCTCGATATTTTAAAGGCCGTATATCCCGAAAAAGTGAGCGTGGCTATGCCGGCCGCTGCCACACGATGCGCCAATCGGCAAGCATTATAGCATATTGAGTCGGTTACAAATCGCTCTTGTTTGGATGGTGCGGGTGGATGTTCGTGGTGATATATAGATTCACTTTGTTCTACCTCCATCACAATTTTTCGCATGGCCTCAATCACTGCAATAGGGTGCTTACCCACAGAGGTTTCTCCGCTGAGCATCACAGCATCTGCTCCATCCAGCACCGCATTGGCAACGTCGTTCACCTCGGCCCGGGTGGGTGTGATGTTTTCAATCATGCTCTCCATCATCTGCGTGGCGATGATAACCGGTTTAGCGTGTTTCAGGGCTTTCTTAACCAGCATTTTCTGAATCAAAGGGACATTTTGCATCGGAATTTCCACACCGAGGTCTCCCCGGGCAACCATGATAGCGTCTGTTTCCTTGATAATGGCGTCAATCTCTCTAATGGCCTCAGGTTTTTCAATTTTGGCCACCACTTTTGCGTGCGAATTTTTCTGCTTGATGTGCTGTTTGAGTTCCACAATGTCGCGTGAACTGCGAACAAAAGAAAGCCCGATCCAATCGAGGTTGTGGGAAAGAGCAAACTCAAGGTCTTCGCGGTCTTTGGGCGTTAATGACGGGAGAGAAACCTTGGTATTCGGCAGGTTTACTCCCTTGTTGGAGCTCAGCACGCCGCCCTGAATCACCTTGCATTTAACTTCCTCCTTGCCATCGGTTTCGAGCACTTCAAGGTGCAGCTTACCATCGTCGAGCAAAATGCGCTCCCCCTGTTTCACGTCTGAGGGAAACTGAAGGTAATTGATGCTGAACCTCGTTGCCGTTCCGGTTGCCTCGGTTGTTGTGATGGTCACCTCTTCACCTTGAACAAGCATCACTCCCTTGGCATCCATTTTTCCGGTGCGCAGCTTAGGGCCTTGAAGGTCTGCAAGGATGGCGATGGAAAGGCCTTTTTCCTTGCGGAGATCCTTCACCAATTCGATGGTTCGTGCGGCTTCCTCGTGCCCCCCATGTGAAAAGTTGATGCGGCACACATTCAGTCCTTCATCAAACATTCGGCTAAGGGTTTCACGGTTGGCCGATGCTGGGCCCAGGGTAGCTACTATTTTGGTCTTTTTGTGGTGCATATTATTCGTTTATCAGTAACAACTCCCTTGATTTAAGGCTGGCTGGGTCAATTTCAAAAGCCATCAAAACATGGGGGTTGCTCCGGAGTATTTCAATCAGGTCATCCATTTCCCAGCGCGCATTATCCTGTATCATCAACAGATAGTCTGCCTGCCGTTGCTCAGGAATCAGGTAACCTTCGTCCGAGCGATTAACAAAGAGCTGCACCGTGGTACGGGTGTCCTGGCAATAGGATCTGAAAACGGGGAATTCCGCAAGGCCATTGTTGGCTCCTTCTTCAGCGCGTTCCATATTGAGCTCCAGCAGCTGGTTTACTGTCCAACAAAGCCTGTAATCGCGCAGGTGGCAACTTATTCCCACGAGGTCAAAATCAAAATCAAAGTCGTATTCAAGTACGTGTTTGGTCACGTTTTCAGCAGGTTTTTGACCGAGCCAAATTACTCAGAGGCCTTCGCACCACCAAGCTTTTGGGCATTAAGGTTTGTTAACCCTTTTCGGGCTGCCATTTGATCGGCGGCTTTCTTGGACGCCCCAGAACCTTTTGAAAGTGGTACTCCGTTCCATAACACGGTGGTTTCGAAACGCGGCCGTCCATCTTCGATGAATTCGCGTGCTTCAAACTGTAACCCGGCACGGTGCCGGTGTGCTTTTTCGTAAAGCGAGCTTTTGGCGTCTGTGAGCTTAGACTGCAAGCGGTTCATATCTATCTTCGGGATGATCATTTTGAGCACCCAGGCGCTGGTGTATTCATAGCCCCGGTCTTTGAAAACGGCGCCAATCAGTGCCTCCAGTGCATTTCCGCCTATCACATGCATGGCTTGCCTGTTTCGCACACGGGCCTGAATAAAGGGCTCAAGTCCCAGTTCACGAGCCAGTAGGTTGAGCCGTTTTCGGTTCACAATACCACTTTTGATTTTGCTCAGATAGCCCTCAGGCTTTTCGTTGAAGCGGTCGTACACCCAATCGGCAATGATGGCATCAAGCACAGCGTCGCCAATAAACTCAAGCCTTTCATTGTGCCCTCCCTGACGAGATGCCTTGGTTTTGTGCACAAAAGCCAGCTCATACCAGCTCATATCCACAGGCTCTATGAGGAGTTCGCGGTGTAAAAAAGTGAAAAGAGAGGTGGAAATGGGTTGCCGCCTTTTAGCCGGCCTTTTAAGCCAACGCGGTAACCTTCTCCAAACCAATTAACGATACTTTTTGAAAATCACGGAAGTATTGTGGCCTCCAAAACCAAAGGTATTACTCAAACCGGCACGCACTTCGCGTTGTTGCGCTTTGTTGAGTGTAAGGTTGATACGACCGTCGATTTCGGGGTCGGGGTGCTCATGGTTAATAGTGGGCGGAATCAAATCGTTTTTCACCGCCAGCAAAGTAGCTATGGCCTCAATGGCCCCGGCCGCGCCGAGCAAATGGCCCGTCATGGATTTGGTAGAACTCACATTGAGTTGGTAGGCATGTTCGCCAAACAGTGTGGTAATCGCTTTGAGCTCGGCTACATCACCAAGGGGCGTAGACGTGCCATGAACATTCACGTAATCAATGTCCTCTGGCTTCATTCCAGCATCTTCCAGAGCCATGTTCATCACCAGGTTTGCCCCCAGCCCATCCGGATGAGGAGCGGTCATGTGATATGCATCGGCTGACAGGCCACCCCCGGCCACTTCGGCGTAAATAGTGGCTCCGCGTTTTACAGCGTGCTCGTACTCCTCCAGCACCAGGGCAGCTGCACCCTCGCCCAGCACAAAACCGTCGCGGGTAGCATCAAAGGGCCGTGAAGCTGTTTCAGGTGAGTCATTGCGCACCGACAGCGCTTTCAGGGCGTTAAAACCACCCATGCCTGACTCATTCACAGCCGCCTCGGAGCCTCCGGTTATAATTACATCGGCTTTTCCAAGCCGGATGTAGTTGAATGCGTCGAGGATGGCATTGGTTGATGATGCACAAGCTGAGACTGTTGTAAAATTCGGACCGCGGTATCCGTTGCGAATGGAAATATGACCCGACGCGATATCGGCAATCATCTTTGGAATAAAGAAAGGATTGAAGCGAGGAGTACCATCGCCGTGTGCAAATCCAATCATCTCCTCCTGAAAGGTTTGAATCCCCCCTATGCCCGAGCCCCAGATTACGCCTACGCGGTCTTTGTTGAGTTCTTCCCAGTCGTTTAAACCCGCATCAGCAATGGCCTCGTCTGAAACAACGAGGGCGTATTGCGAAAAGGGGTCGAGTTTTCTGGCTTCCTTGCGGTCCAGAAAATCTTCCGGGTTGAACCCCTTTACCTCGCAGGCAAACTGGGTTTTAAATTTTTCGGGATTGAAGCGGGTAATAGGCGCTGCACCGCTCTTACCGGCAATCAAAGACTGCCAGTAATCGCGGGCGTTATTCCCTATTGGGGTGAGCGCACCTATTCCAGTAACAACTACCCGCTTAAGTTCCATTCGCGGTGGAATTATTTGGCGTTATTCTCGATGTACTCGATGGCTTGGCCAACGGTAGCAATCTTTTCGGCCTGGTCATCTGGAATTGCAATGTTGAATTCCTTCTCGAACTCCATGATCAGCTCGACGGTGTCGAGAGAATCAGCGCCCAAATCATTGGTGAAGCTAGCTTCAGCGGTTACTTCGCTCTCGTCAACACCAAGTTTGTCAACGATGATGGCGGTTACTTTTGCGGCAATTTCAGACATTGTCGTTTGCGTTTTAAGGTAAAAATTGAGCCTGCAAAGAAAAAAATATTCGGTATAACTGCAAAATTTTAGTCGTAATACACACACACCTCTTCCAGC